>NZ_JBALMU010000047.1:0-39114 GCF_036962285.1 Bacillus sp. JJ634 | reverse complement strand
TCTTTATTCTTAAAGTAAAGCGAATCTCTGAATATTGGCAGTACCTCATTATCTAGGAATACATCATGCCATTAAATTTTCACTTAGAAATTTCAATCAATAAATCCCCTGTACTAATTGCTTCACCATCTTTTACATAAATACTTTGAATCGTTCCAGAGAATGGTGCTTGAACAGTCGTTTCCATTTTCATTGCTTCTGTAATAATCAGATGATCGCCTTGCTTCACTTGGTCACCTTTTTCCACGACTACTTTGATGACTGTTCCAGGCATTGTTGCTCCGATGTGATTTTCATTTTTTGTATCAGCTTTCACTTTAGTAACAACAGATGATTTAACACTTTCATCCTTAATTAGCACTTGGCGTGATTGACCATTTAATTCAAAGTAAACAACGCGTGTGCCATCTGGCATCGGTTCACCCAATGAGACAAATTTAACAATTAACGTTTTTCCTCTTTCAATTTCGACTTCGATTTCTTCCCCTAGTCTCATACCGAACAAGAATGTTGGTGTATCAAGATTTGAAACATCATCAAACATCTCTTGCTTTTTCATATATTCTAAAAATACTTTTGGATATAAAGCATAGGCAAGCACATCCTGATTAGATGGTGTACGACCGATTTCTTTCGCTAATTCTTGTTTTAATGCATCCCAATCAACCGGTTCGAGTAATTCGCCTGGTCGAACAGTAATGGCTTCTTTCCCTTTTAAAATCACTTCTTGGAGTTCTTTCGGGAAACCTCCTTCTGGTTGTCCTAGAAAACCTTCAAATAATTCAATAACTGAGTCTGGGAAATCAATTGTTTTCCCTTTTGTTAACACATCTTCTTCTGTTAAATTATTTTGCACCATAAATAGCGCCATATCACCGACAACTTTAGAAGATGGTGTTACTTTTACAATATCACCAAACATCACATTTACGACGCTGTACATTTCTTTTACTTCGTCCCAACGATCGCCAAGCCCAACTCCTTTAGCTTGTTGTTGTAAATTACTATATTGACCACCAGGCATTTCGTGTTTATACACTTCAGTATGTGGTGCATTCATGCCACTTTCAAAGTCACGATAGTATTTACGCACATCTGCCCAATAGTAAGATAATTGCTCAAGTGAATCGATTTCAACCTTAGGCTGTCTTTCATTTTCTTCTAGTGCATAGTATAAAGTCTGCGCACTCGGTTGAGATGTTAGCCCAGCTAACGAACCAATTGCCGTATCAACGATATCAACGCCTGCCGCAATGGCTCTTGAATACATAAACACACCGTTACCACTTGTATCATGAGAGTGCAAGTGAATTGGAAGAAAAATTGTATCCTTCAACTCGGAAATTAAACGATAGGCTGCTTCAGGTTTTAATAAACCAGCCATATCTTTAATCGCTAAAATATGAGCCCCAGATTGCTCTAATTCTTTAGCCATATCTTTATAGTACTGAACATTGTATTTTGCTCGACTTGGATCATTGATGTCCCCTGTATAACAAATCGTCGCTTCTGCAAGTTTACCAGCTTGTCGAACGGCATCGATAGAAACTTCCATACTTTTCACCCAGTTTAAGCTATCGAAAATTCGGAATACATCAATACCTGATTCTGCTGCTTGTTGAACAAACTCACGAATCACATTATCTGGATAGTTTTTGTACCCAACAGCATTTGACGCTCTAAACAACATTTGGAAAAGCGTATTAGGTACCCTCTTTCTAAGTCTTTCTAGTCGAACCCAAGGATCCTCATTAAGGAAACGGTATGCTACATCAAATGTCGCTCCGCCCCACATTTCCATTGAAAATAGGTTAGGAAGTAACTTGGATGTTGGCTCAGCAATATTTAATAGATCTTTCGAACGAATTCTTGTTGCAAGTAATGATTGGTGAGCATCACGGAAAGTAGTATCAGTAAGCAATACTTCTTTTTGTTCTTTAATCCATTCAACAACACCATCTGCACCTTGCTCGTCTAAAATATTTTTCGTACCTGCTACAAAAGGAACATGTTTTACATTTGGAATAATTGGTTCATCAAATACTGGTTTTTTGCGTTTTTCAATACCCGGAAAACCATTTACCGTTACATTTCCAATATAAGCAAGCATTTTCGTTCCACGGTCTTTTCGTTCAGGAAAATCCAATAACTCAGGTGTTGTATCAATAAACGATGTATCATACTCACCCGTTAAGAACTTTTCGTTTTGAACGACATTTTCAAGGAACGGAAGATTCGTTTTGATACCACGAATTCTAAATTCCCTTAAGTTTCGTAACATTTTAGCTGCTGCTTTTCTAAATGATGTTGCATGTGTAGAAACCTTCACAAGCAATGAGTCATAATAAGACGTAATCACTGAACCCTGGAAGCCATTTCCTGCATCTAAACGAACCCCGAAACCACCACCTGAACGGTATACATTGATTCGTCCAGTATCTGGCATAAAGTTATTTAAAGGATCTTCCGTTGTTACACGAGATTGAATTGCATACCCATGTGTTTTAATATCCTCTTGCTGCGGGATACCGATTTCACTGCTGTGCAGATTATGACCTTCCGCAATTAGAATTTGCGATTGAACAATATCTATATCCGTAATCATTTCTGTAATCGTATGCTCTACTTGAACACGTGGATTTACTTCAATGAAATAAAACTCACCGTTAGCAACTAAAAATTCCATTGTTCCTGCATTCACGTAGTCTACATTCTTCGCTAGTTTGACAGCTGCTTCACAAATTCCTTCCCTTAATTCTGCCGAGAGCGATACAGATGGTGCTACTTCAACCACTTTTTGATGACGTCTTTGTACAGAACAATCGCGGTCATATAAGTGCACAATATTTCCGTATTTATCACCTAAAATTTGCACTTCAATATGCTTTGGATTTTGAATATATTTCTCTACATATACTTCATCAGAACCAAAAGCCGCTTTTGCTTCTGATTTTGCACGATTATACGCTTCTGTCGCTTCTTCTAAGCTATTGACAATACGCATGCCTCGACCGCCGCCGCCAAGAGAAGCTTTAATAATAAATGGAACTCCGTGCTGCTTACCAAACTCGATAACTTCATCAACGCTTGAAACAGGCCCCTCGCTACCAGGAATAACAGGAATCTGAGCTAGCTCTGCTTGTGTACGCGCTTTTACCTTGTCTCCGAACATATCTAGATGCTTGGATTCTGGACCGATAAAAATAATGCCTTCTTCTTCACATCGTTTTGCAAAGTCAATATTCTCTGAAAGGAATCCATAGCCTGGATGAATCGCATCCACCCCGTTCATCTTAGCGATTTCAATAATTCCTTCAATATCTAAATAAGCATCAATCGGCTTTTTACCTTTTCCGACAAGATAGGCCTCATCTGCTTTATAACGATGATAAGCACCAGAATCTTCTTTTGAGTAAATAGCAACCGTACTAATATTTAATTCTGTACAAGCTCGAAAAATCCTAATGGCGATTTCTCCACGATTAGCAACAAGCACTTTTTTTATAGACTTTCTCATTTCTCCACCACTCTCGTTATAATTGTAAAAAAGACTAATAGAAATTTAATGACAACCTTTTCCTATAAATCCTCAACGACGATATAGGTTGCCTTAATAGGTCCATGCACACCCACAACAAGAATCATTTCGATATCTGCTGAGTTACTTGGTCCAGTAATAAAGTTGATACAAGAAGCTACTTGCCCCCCACTTTTCACTTTTTCTCGAATGATCCGTGCTGCTTGTGTCATTCGGGGAACAATGCTGCTCTTAGGGATGATGATTACAGAAGTTACTGGTAAAAAGCTGACCGTTCTTCCTTTATCTTTACTACTAAAAAGAACAGCCGTACCTGATTCGGCTAAAGTAATATCACTAATCGTAATCCCTACATTTGCAACGTTAGCCTTCTCTATATTTTCTTCCTTTTTTGTATAGTTCCAAACATGAAGATCAACACCGTCTTGTGGCCATTCTTCCTTCATTAGTTTGGTTAAACCATATTGATTAAAACGTTCATCTTTCCAAGTAATAACCGGCCCGCCACCATAGCGATTCACTACTTCTTTCAATGAGTCTGATAGCTTCGCTGTATTCGTAATCACGAAATCAGTATGAATATTTTTACATTGTTCCTTTAATACATCTACTAATTCATCTTGTGTTGCATTTTTTAGCACTTCATCTTGAGGATGGTATGCCCATTCGGGTCTTTTTACAATTGTTTTTCGGTCACGGCCTAGGCGATTAGCGATTTTACCCAAAAATACATTACGATTCTGGATCATCCCATTCATGATTGTCCTCCTCCTTTTGGGCGGTTTTTAAACCAATCTCGGAATCTTTCTTTGTTCGGTGCAGGAAATTCCCTGGCCTCTGTCCATGCTTTTAAAGGTCCAGGACCTTTTGAGATTTTATTTCCATTGGTAAATGGTGACATAACAGGTGATGCCATTTTTGAACCAATCTTATACATCGCAGGTGAGGATGCTCCAAGACCAAATGCCTTCATTAATAGCTTTTCAGATACAGGAGAACGCCCTTCCTTCTCCACAATGACTTGACGATGCTTATGAAGAAGCTCGTGCAACGGTATTTTCACAGGGCACGCCTCTGTACAAGCTCCGCATAATGTAGAAGCATACGGTAATTCTTTATAATCAGCATACCCGCCAAGTAACGGTGATAAGACCGCTCCAACCGGGCCGGAATAAATCGATCCATAAGAATGACCGCCAACATGCCGGTAAACCGGGCAGGCATTTACACATGCTGCACAACGGATACATTGTAGAATTGGCTGGAATTCTCCACCAAGAATGTCAGATCTGCCGTTATCAACTATCACAAGATGAAACTCTTCAGGTCCATCCACATCCCATTCTTCTTTTGGACCGGTTAAAGTCGTGATATAGCTTGTCAGTTTTTGCCCTACTGCACTTCTTGTCAATAAACTCACAAGTACTTCCATCTCTTCAAAGGTTGGGACAAGTCTTTCCATTCCCATAACGGTAATTTGTGTTTTCGGCAATGCTGCAACTAAATCTGCATTTCCTTCATTTGTTACTAAAGTGATTGAACCTGTTTCAGCAATAGCAAAATTACAGCCAGTAATCCCTACCTCTGCCGTCAAATATTCCTGACGGAGTTTTTCACGGGCATGTAATGCCAGCTCTTCTGGTTTTTCTGTTTTTTTATAACCTTGCTTTTCCTTAAAAACATCACGGATTTGCTCTTTATTTTTATGTAAAGCTGGAACAACAATATGGGATGGCGGTTCATGGTCATCCACTTGTAAGATGTACTCGCCAAGGTCCGTTTCAATGACTTCACAGCCCAATTTCTCTAGACCTGCATTTAAATTGATTTCTTCTGTTACCATGGACTTTGATTTCACAATCTTTTTAGCATTTTTCTTTTCTACTACATTTTGAATATATGAAGTTGCCTCCTCGGCCGTTTGCGCAAAGTAGACATGACCGCCTCTTTTGGAGACATTTTCGCTTAATTCAAATAAATAATAATCTAAGTTTTCCAAAACATGCTGACGGATTTCTTCTCCATGTGAGCGCCATTCTTCCCAGTTCCCTAGTTCTTCTGCTGCACCGAGCCGGCGTGTTTGAAATCGTTCCTGCGCACTAGAAACAGCACCACGCATAAAGGAATCTTGCAATCCCTTATCCACACGGTCATTAAACTTTTCAGCACTTGTTTTCATTGCCATGTATGAATACCCTCCTTTTTCAATCATTCAATCCACTTATCGGCTATTAAGAACCTCTGCAATATGCATCACTTTAATTGGCTTTCCCTTTCGATCAATGCGGCCGCCAATATTCATTAAACAGCCTGCGTCAGCACCAATGATGATATCCGCTCCTGTTTCTTCAATATTGCATACCTTTTCATCAACCATTTGCTCGGAAATGTTCCCCATTTTTACCGAGAAGGTCCCACCGAATCCGCAGCATCTTTCTTTGCCGGAAAGCTCTGAAAATTCCAGACCTTTTACATTTTCCAGTAGTTTCATTGGCGCCTCTTTTACACCCAGTAATCTCGTCATATGACAAGACGTATGGTATGTCGCTCTGCCTTCCAGCCGTGCTCCTACATCCTCGATTTGTAAAACATCAACAATAAATTGAGTTAATTCATATGTCTTTTCAGCAAGAGATTTTGCTTTAAGCTCCCAGATTGGGTCACCCTGAAAAACATGCGGATATTCATGAAACATATAGGCACATGAACCTGATGGAGATACCACATACTCCGAATCTTCAAAAGTCGTAATCATTCTTTTCATCGCATTTTTCGTGTCCTCTACATATCCGCTGTTATAAGAAGGTTGACCACAGCAAATCTGTGATTCCGGAAATGCAATTTCACATCCAAGTCTTTCTAGTACTTCAACGACTGCTTTTCCTACATCGCTTTGAAACATATCTACTAAACAAGTAGTAAAAAGAGTTACCTTCAAATTTTCTCGCTCCCTTAATAAAATTTATTTCCTATTTCAATATTATCATATAATCAACAGGTCATCTGATGACTGAAAATTAAAAAAATACTTATCTATTATTTTTATATTACTACAACGTCCTCATTGATGATAGTGCTTACATAAAATTTGTGTAGAAAAAATTGGCTTATCGCCAACTCCTGATTGCAGAATTCTTAGTTTTTCTTGTATCTTCCTCCGTTAGGATATAAGTTCTGAAAAGTATAAAAAAGGGAAATGGTGTTCCTAATAATGACACCATTTCCCTTTTTTAACTATTGTTCTTCATCTGTCTCTTGGAAATATTTACTTAGAATATTTTCCACATTTTCAAGGTGTGAGAGCATTGCTATTCGCGATTTTTCCCCGTCTCTTTCCTCAATAGCCTGATAGATTTGAACATGTTCTCGATATAACTTTTCAATCGTTGTTTGTTTGGAGAACAACCATAACCGTCTTGTTTCTTTCATCGTTTCAATCATGAGTTCGGAAATTTGATCTAATATAGTTGATAATAATGGATTATGAGATGCTGCAGATAAAGCTAAGTGAAATTTGAAGTCTGCTTTCTCACCTAATTCTTCATCACCTTGTACCGACTTCATTTCATCAAGAGCTTCGGCCATAGCTTTAAGATCTTTTTCATTTCGATTTTTTGCTGCAGATATAGCTGCGCCCGTTTCAATAATTTTCCTAACTTCTAAAAGATGTAAGACATCCTTTTTGTTCATAAGAATGGCAGATGAAAGAGGAAACATGATCTTTCTTGCTTCAAACTCCTTAACAAAAGTTCCTTCTCCTTGTTTTATTTCAACTAAGCCCATTGCCTTTAAAGCGGACAATGCCTCTCTTATAGCTGATCTACTAACCTGAAAGTTTTCTGCTTGCTGTTCCACCGATTCTAGCCTATCACCAGGCTTTAATTGTCCTGTTCGAATCATTTCATGTAAGGCTTCTGCCACTTCTTCATATATTTTTTTCGGTTTGATTCGTTTATACTCCAACCTATTCCACCTCATTAGATGCTTACATTAATATCTATAGTATACATCATTATTTACAATCTGTTTAAATTTCAATTATTTCATCGTGGTACATTAAAATGAAAAAAATTCAAAAAATTGTTGAATTTTTGAAAATTGGTAAATATAATCTTATCATACAGTCATCTGATGACCTTATCTATTAAATGTACCAGATTTTGAAAACGATTACTTTTAGAGGTGATTAAATTAATAGGAGGAAGAGACTTTGACATTTATACAAAATTTTACAGTTGTTGGTGACAATCTTGCTTTAACGGCAATCGTTGCCCTTATTCCAATTCTTTATTTTTTCTGGGCGTTGGCCATTAAAAGAATGAAAGGCTATATTGCCGGGTCAACCACTTTGCTTCTTACATTAGTGCTTGCTGTATTCGCATTTAAGATGCCTGTTGTGACAGCGGTGATGTCAGCAACACAAGGAGCTGTGTATGGTGTATTACCAATTGGCTGGATCATCATTACATCTGTATTTCTTTATAAGCTGACAGTCAAAACAGGACAATTTGATATTATTCGCAGTTCTGTCTTATCGATTACGGAGGATAGACGCATACAGGCGTTACTCATCGCCTTCTCTTTTGGAGCATTTCTTGAAGGTGCTGCTGGATTTGGTGCACCTGTTGCAATTTCGGCTGCCTTATTAGTTGGTCTTGGATTTAACCCTTTATATGCAGCTGGTCTTTGTTTAATTGCTAATACAGCACCCGTTGCATTTGGAGCAATTGGTATTCCGATTATTGCAATGGAGGGCCCTACAGGTATTCCTGCTACGGAAGTTTCAAAAATGGTTGGCCGTCAATTACCGTTCCTATCCGTTTTTATTCCTTTTTATCTCATTGTCATGATGACAGGCTTTAAAAAAGCATTTGAAGTGATGCCTGCCATTCTAGTTTCCGGTTTGACTTTTGCTATAACACAATATTTATCTTCTAACTTTTTAGGACCTGAATTACCAGATATTCTTTCCGCTTTAGTATCATTATTTGCATTGGCTATTTTTATGAAATTTTGGAAACCAAAAACCATTTATCGTTTTTCTGCAGAACACGAAATAGCCGCAACTATGGCAACAACTATGACAACAACTACACCAAAACAAAAACATAACTCGTACACCAGCGGTCAAATTTTTAAAGCATGGTCTCCATTTTTAATTTTGACTGGATTTATTTCTATTTGGGGAATTCCAACTGTCAAACTAGCTTTAAGTGGTCATTATGAAGGAGCAAATGCCATTTTAAAAACAATCAACTCACTTGGACATTTTCTTACATTTACTCCAGAAGTCCCATGGCTGCACAACAAAGTTATTGGCGCTTCGGGAGAACCAATCGCTGCTATATACAAGCTTGAAATTTTGGGTGCAGCTGGGACAGCCATTCTTTTAGCGGCGATTGTTACAAAATATATTGTCTCAATCTCTTGGCGCGATTGGGCATTAACATTCGGTGAAACAGTGAATGAATTAAAATATCCAATCATAACAATCGCCACTGTTGTTGGATATGCTTATGTAACCAACGCATCTGGAATGACCACGACTCTTGGAATGGTCTTAGCAAAAACAGGAGCACTATTCCCTTTCTTTGCTCCAGTCCTAGGATGGCTCGGTGTATTCATCACAGGCTCAGATACATCCGCAAACCTGTTATTTGCCAAATTGCAACAAGTTACAGCAACATCGATTGGTATGGATCCAGTACTCGCACTTGCCGCTAACTCATCAGGTGGAGTAACCGGTAAAATGATTTCACCACAATCGATTGCCGTTGCTTGTGCAGCAGTTGGATTAGCTGGTAAGGAATCAGATTTGTTCCGCTTTACCATTAAGCATAGTCTTTTCTTATTATTACTGATCTGTATCATCACGTTCCTGCAAAGTAATATATTAGATTGGATGATTCCTTAAAATAAAAATAACGCACTTCCAATCTTAATTGGCATTAATAGTGATAGTAAAATCCCGCAATCTATTTTTGAAAAGGTTTTATTAAATTCAAATAGTAAATCTCAACAGGGGCAGAGCCACTTACAAATATCCTGTATTGTGAGGAATGTCAAAAAAGTATGTGGTTTAGTTAAAAGATGCCCTAAACTTAAAGGAACTAACGCCGCTGATTCTTCATTCTCTAGTTGAGAAGATTACTTGCAGTCACGATGGCACCGTCCATATTCAATAAAGCTTTGTAAATTCGTTAAAGAAACATGAAAAGGCAACTCCCCCAAAGGGTTAGTTGCCTTCTTTTAAATGAGTTGCGAGACACACTCAACATGTGTTGAGTTTAAAGTGTGAACAGATTTATGATGTGTCCCTGATAGATTCAGCAACCCCCACCCTGTCAAAGCGAAATCTACTAGTTTAGTAATTTCAAATATGACAGGTAAGACCTTATTTAAATGAAATTCATTGATTTATCAAGGTTCTGGTGTTTTCAAAATATGATAGGTTATACCTGCTATATCCGATGGCACCATTTTGGGCACCATTTTGGGCACCAATATTGGCACCACAATAAAAGTCCTCTAAAGGTTGATATGACAAGCTTCTACGCATTCAATAAACGTTGAATGGCAACCATTTTATTGGAGGATTGATTATGGCCAACATTAAAGTCCAAAACAGGATTTCAACGTTGATAGAAAAAGCTTTGGTGGCAGAATGATCATGCTTCCACTTGAACGTATTTTTTCACTTCCATATCAATCACATCCTTTTTTAGAATAGTAATATCAGTATATCCAAGAGTTTGAGATTACTGCAATTAACTTCGAGTTTCGCACTAGAACCCTGTTAGAGATTATGTGAGACAAAATAATGCCCATTATGAATAGGTAAAACACCTTCTTCAAACAACCCGTAAGGATATTAAGGAGGGACATTCACGATTCTTGTTTATGATGAAAAATTTTCTTATTCAGTCTAGAGATATACATAACTAGAAAGCCAGATCTCCCCATACTAAAAACAATAAAGGCTAGCCATAAGCCATGATTGTCCAAGATGGGAGTGGCAGTGACTTGCACAATAATATACGCGATCAACGCGTATATCATAGAGTTTCGAACCGGTGCAATTTCAGTGGCTCCCGTAAAAACACCGTAAATGACGAGTCCGAAACAAGCTACAAATGGGAAAATAATAAGCCAAACTCCATATGTATTCGAAAGTTCAATTACTCTCGGCAAATTCGTGAAGAGTCCAATAATCTGTTCTTGAAATAGTCCATAGATGCAAGCAATGAAGAAAGCAGATAGAATTGACCATTGCCAAGATAAGGTGAGCGTTTTTTTATATAATTTTTCATCATTTGAACCAATTGCTTTACCTACGAAAATGCTAGATGCATTCGCAAACCCCTCAAAGAAATAAGCCATAATATAATGAATTTGAATTAACACAGCATTAGCGGCTAATAGTTCTGTACCAAAGGAAGCACCTTTTGCTGTAAACAAGTTAAAAACGGCTAATAAACAAATCGTTCGAATAAATAAATCCCGGTTAACGATAAACATCTTTTTCATAGAATGTGAATCTATAAGTGTTCCCACAGGTGGAATTTTCCATTGAATTGGTGACGCCTTCATTAAAAGAAGTAATCCAATTAGACATGCTGTGATTTCTGCGATTAAAGTTGCCATCGCGACCCCTTTTACAGCTAAAGAAAAGACATGAACAAACAAAATGGCAAGACCCATATTTAGAACATTCATGAACACTTGTAAAAATAAAGATATTTTAATTTTCGACATGCCCATCAACCACCCAAGAATGACATAGTTCATCAAAGTGAAAGGAGCTCCCCAAATTCGAATTCGAAAATATTCCATTGCAAATTTGCTAACATCGGCCTCAGGGGCAATTAGTGTCAAAGCGGCATATTCAATTGGCCATTGCAAGAGGATAAAACAAAGACCTACAATGACAGCTAATAAAAAAGGGCGAAACAAAGCGAGTGTTCCTTGAGCTTGATCGTTTGCCCCATTAGCTTGAGCGGCAAACGCAGATGTGCTAACTCGTAAAAAACCAAATAACCAATATAAAGTATTAAAAATAATGCTCCCTACTGCAACTCCTCCAATATACGCTGGATCTGGAAGCTGACCAACAACTGCTGTATCTACAGCTCCTAATAAAGGGGTTGTCATCGTTGAAATCGTTAAGGGGATGGCTAGAGCAAGGTATGCTCGATGATTCATCGGATTCTCCTCCAATATATTCTTCAAAAAAGAGAAACAAGAGCCTCGATTTTCAAACTGAAATCGAGGCCTTCTTATCAATCAACATATATTTCTATACTAGGTCTTACTAATCCTTGTTGGAAGAGAACGAAAGCGTGGATGCTCAGCAAGGATAGCACCTCTCATCTGTTTAACGACAGGATGTTCTGACGAAAAAAACTGGTTTTTAGAATCGTAAAGCTCGATTAATTCCCCTTTTTCTAGTGCACCTAATGTATCAGCGATTGCATAGGCTGCTTTAATATCATGAGTGATAAACAGATATGATAGTCCAAAATCCTCTTTGAGTTCGCTTAGTAAATTTAATATAAGAGTTTGGTTGACCATATCAAGGCTACTGACAGATTCATCTAAGACAATTAGTTTGGGCTTTAGGGAGATGGCTCTAGCGATATTGATTCTTTGTAATTGTCCTCCGCTAAATTGATGAGGGTATTTAGTTAAATCTTTTTCACTGAGACCAACTCTTTCTAGCAATTCAATAATGGTTCGTTTTTGTTCAGATATCGTTAGCTTTTCATAGTTTTCTAACGGTTCAGCAATAATTCGTTCAGCTGTTAGTCTAGGATTGACGGCTGAATAGGAATCTTGAAAAACAACCTGTAAATCGCGGCGGATTTTTTGGCGAGTCAATTTATCCGCTGTATAAATATTATGTCCTTGAAATAGAACTTGTCCTTGTTGAGGTTGTTCTAAACCAAGAATGATTTTGCCTAATGTGCTTTTTCCAGCGCCACTCGTACCTAGTAACCCCAAGCATGTTCCTTCTTCAATAGAAAGAGAAATGTTTTTGAGTACTTGTTTTGGACTATCTTTCCACTTGAATAATTTATGAGAGCCGTAACTATGAGTTACTTCTTTTACTTGTAATAAACTCATGTGTATTCTCCTTTGAAATTATCCTATATATTCTTCTACATGCAATGTTGGTCGAGCATGAAGGAGCTTTTTCGTATATTCGTGCTGCGGATGATCAAATAGTTGAAATACGTCCGCTTTTTCAACGATACGACCGTGCTGCATCACGATGACATCATCAGCCATTTCTGAAATGACACCAAGATCATGAGAAATTAATAAAATGGCTGAACCATAATCTGTACGAATTTGATTCAAATGATGCAGCACTTGAAGTTGGTTATTAACATCAAGTGCAGTTGTTGGTTCATCTGCAATAATAACAGCAGGATGCAAGCATGCGGCCATCGCAATCATGACCCGTTGAAGCATTCCGCCACTTAATTGAAAAGGGTAGGATGTTAATAATTCCTTAGGATTAGGTAGATTCACATGCTGCATTGCTTCAATAGCAATCTCTGTTGCTTGTTTTTTATTCATTTTCGTATGAGAGCGAATGGTTTCAATGAATTGATTACCAATCGTATATACAGGTGTAAAAGCATTCATCGGGTTTTGCATAATAAAAGCAATGTCTTTGCCACGAATATTCCGCATGGCTTTCTTATCTAATCCATTCAACTCGCGTCCTTGCAGTTTTATACTACCTTCAATCGTTGTTGTTTTTTGATCAAGAAGTTGCAGAATAGCCATACTTGTGACCGTTTTACCGCTCCCGCTTTCTCCGACAATACCGAGTACTTTTCCACGGTGTAATTCAAACTGAATGTCTTGTACGAGGGTGGAGGTATTATCCTTTGTTTGCATGTGTACAGATAGATTGTTGACTTGCAATACATTCGACTGTTCTGTTTTCAATTTCTTCATTCCTTTTTAAAAACGACGTTTAACTCCAAAGCGTTCAGATAAAGCTTCGCCTAAAACATTGAAGGTTACGACAACGAGCATAATCATTAAACCTGGATAGAGCATTAATTCTGGATTCGTTCGAATGTAAGATTTTCCTTCAAGAATCATCGCTCCCCATTCTGGAGTAGGAGGCTGCACGCCTAAGCCTAGAAATGACATCGCAGATAGATCCATAATAGCCCAGCCCATTTCTAGGGTACCCATGACAGCAAGTGGAGGAAGAATATTAGGTACGATATGTTTCTTCATAACTTTCCAAGAAGACGAGCCGCTTATTTTTGCGGCTGCAATATAGTTTTGCTCCTTCACACTGAGGACCATTCCTCGAAATATTCTCGCATAATAAACCCATTGCACAAGGATTAAGGCTAAAACGACTTGGGAAAGTCCAGGTCCGAATACCCCAACTAATCCAATAACAAGTAACAGATTAGGAAATGCCATAACCGTATCGCATATTCTCATTAAGATATAATCCAACCAACCACCTGTATAGCCAGCAAGTGTTCCGATAATTAAGCCGATGACTAAAGATGAAAGAAAAATAAGTGAAGCAAAGCCTAATGAGATGCGAGCTCCTATTAAGAGACGCGATAAGTTACAACGACCTAAATGATCGGTTCCTAATGGATAATTCCAAGAAGGAGGTTGAAGTTTTAGCGCTAAATTCACTGCAACTGGGTCGTTAGGTGCAAGCCAAGGAGCGAAAATAGCTAGAAAGAATAGGATACTTAGTATGATAATACAAATGCCCAACGCTTTTTGACTTCGCAATTGAGAACGTATAGTAGCAATCATTGGCTGTGCCCTCCTTTTCTGGAGATGCGTGGGTCAATGTACATTTGAATCAAATCTACAATTAAATTACTGATAAGAAACAGTCCAACTGCTAGTAGCACATAGCACTGGATAACAGGAATATCTCGATTAAAAATGGCTTCAATAAAGTAACGTCCAAATCCTGGCCATGAAAACACAGCCTCAACAATAATGGTCCCTGTGAGTAGTTTACCTAGATTCATTCCAAGTCCAGTAATCATAGGGGAGATGGCTATGCGTAAAACATGTTTACCCATAATGATGCTCTCCTTTATCCCTCTTGTACGGGCAAATAAGACATATGGTGCTTGTAAATTTTCCAAAACACTAGCACGTAATAAGCGTGTATACAACGCAATTAAGGGCAATGCCAATGTAATCGAAGGTAAAACAAGATGTTGTACCGTACCAATTCCTTCTACTGGAAATAAATTGAGCTTCACAGAAAAGAAAAAGATTAATAAGTATCCTAACCAGAAAGATGGAATGGATGCCCCAAAAAAAGCAAGAAATCGACTAAAATAATCAATTCCACTGTTTTTCTTGATTCCAGCTAAGAAACCAAGGGGGACACTAACCAATATAGCTAGTAGAATACTGCCTAGAGCTAACTGAATCGTGGCTGGCATTCGATATGTAACCTCGTCCCAAACAGGCTTATTAGAAATATAAGATATGCCAAAATCCAATTGGCATATCTTAATAATAGAGTTTACATATTGAACGAGGATAGGTTGATCCAGGCCAAATTCATGTCTTTTCTGCTCCAACATTTCCTCTGTTGGTTGGATATGGGCAGCTGCTAAATAAGCTTCAGCCGGGTCGACTGGTGAAAGCCGAATCATTCCAAACGTAAGCAGTGTAGCAAGAAGAAAGATTGGGATAATAGCCATCATGCGTTTCACGATATAAGTGCCCATGAAAACCCTCCTGTTGCTAACTATTCAATGCTAATACCAGTGAAGGGATGTTCGTCACGATTAGCAGGAAAAGTAAAATTAGATACATCTTTTTGATAAACTGCGACTTTCTTAACATAAGAGATTGGAACAATTGATCCCTGCTCTTGTAGTGATGTTAAAATAGAAGAGTATAGTTTTTGACGTTCTTTTTCATCTGTTGATTTTAAAACGTCAGTAATTTGTTGTAGTAACTCTTCTTTCTTTGGATATGATGAAATGGCTTCCTTAAAGCCGAATCCTTCTGAACCAACGACGTTTACGAATATATGTGGGTCATACGGTGCACCATAATTACTAAAGAAATTTAAGTCAAAATCGTTTCCTTTAAATCGTTGAACTTGCACAGGCAATTCTACTCCAGCGATGTTTAATTTCACACCAAGTGCTGCCCACTCAGCTTGTAATGTTTCTGCCATCGCTTTTTGAATCGATTCCGCAGAGTCGTACATTAATTCTACTTCAAGTAGTTTACCATCTTTTTCACGAACATTTTTTCCTTTTGGAAGTTTCCAACCTGCTTCATCTAATAATGCTTTTGCTTTTTCTACATTGTAATCAATCGGTTGTGCATCGATATTTGACGTGTAAGGAAAGTTTGTTGGTAAAATATAATCTGCTTTGTCTTCTACTCCTGAAGTGATACCATCGACCATAGCTTGTTTATTAAATCCATACTGTAACGCTTGGCGAACACGTACATCCGAAAGTTGTTCTTTCTTCGTATTCATGACGAGTTGACGGGTTGCAACTGGTTCAGACACACTAGTTTCGTAGTTTCCAGTTGATTCTAATTGTTTGAATGTATCTAAACTGATTACTCCTTCACCATAAATAAGGTCCAAATCTCCTTTTTCAAATGCAAGGACTCTTGTCTCAGCGTCAGGAATGATTTTTACTTTGATTTTTTTCACTTTAGGGAGTTCGCCCCAATAATTTTCATTGCGTTTAAAAGTCGCATATTCATCGGCTTTATATTCATCTAATACCCAAGGACCTGTTCCGACCGATTTTTCAATCCCTTTTGATGTGTCACCATTTTTCGGGAAGCCTGCTTCACCTAAGAAACGGACCGGACGAACAACCGCTAATTCTTGAATCGTAGCATAATAAGGTTCTGTTAATGTCAATTGGAATGTATGTTCGTCAATTACTTTCGTTTGATCAATCTTTGGAATAAATCCTAACCAACTATGTAAAGCAACATTTTTCAAAATGGCATCAAAGTTCTTTTTCACGATGTCAGCATTAAAGCTTGTTCCATCTGAAAATTTTACTCCTTGACGAAGGTGAAATGTGTATTCTTTTCCGTCCTTTGAAATATCCCAAGATTCCGCTAATTGTGGTTTTAATTCTCCACCATCTTGATAGCTAACTAAAGATTCGTACACCATAGATTGTGCAAATAATTGAGAAGGATTATAGACGTGTGGGTTCATTTCACCTATATCCCGCGGCCATGCAGTAGTAAGCATGTTTTTTCTCTCTTTGTTTGAAGCTGAATCTTCTTTTGATTCATTTGTACATCCAAGTAAAAGCGTTGATAAAATGATAACGATTGCACATATAAATAAAACTTGTGTACTAGTTCGTCGTTTCGACATAAAATTAGTGCCTCCTACACATTATTGAAAATCATTATCAATTCTAAAGAGCGTACATACAATTGTCAACATAATTTTGAATACTCTCAAAGGGTAAATTACACTATTAAAACACACCAATAGGCAAACGGTTGCGGTACGGTGCATCAGTTCTCCCTCAAGCACACCACGCACCACTCTAAAATTAAAGAAAGGAGAACAAGGCTAAGTATTTTTCATCAAAGACAGCAAGTACAACTAACATGGGGGAATATAACAATACTGTAATAATATCTTTGATACTATCAATTACATTCTATATATTAAATTATTGTACTTATTGTCCTTTACTATTAAGTATGTAGGTATATCCTAGTCTTTTTAACATGAATCATTGTCTTTTCATTGTCACTCTAATGGAATAGCTGTACTAAAAAAAGCTGCGACATAGTAGTCGCAACCTTTTTTACTTAATCCATGTATCCACTGGGATACCTAGATCTTTTTCTAAGTGATAGACATCGATGATTGTACATCGTTTTTGGGTGGCTAATGTCCTTTTAGCACTATGGCTAACCTTGACATACCCTTTTCCATCACTGTTTTCAACTAAAAAGTTTCTGAATTGACTATCTGATACCACGTCACCAAAATAGTTGTATTCACGGCAGAACTTTCGAAGCTCTGCAAACCATCTCTTTGTGGCCAGTACTAGCTCTCCTTTATTATTGTCAAATAAATAATCTACACCATACTGGAAATCCTTAGAACTATCAATCATTGTTGCTGTGCGTTCCATTAATTGATCAAGAGAGCCCTTGGCTTCTTCTCCTACTAAGTGTTTTAGTTGAGAGTTGATTATAGTATCAAAAGGGATTGAAACATCTACTCCTAACTCCCCCGCCAAAGAGATAAAAATGCTTAAACCTATTAGGATGATAGCGATATTAATAGACACCCGCTCTGGTAAGTCATAGCCATCATCTATTTAATGCAAAACCTTTAATTTGATTTAGATACTCTCTCGGCATATTCATAGGAAGATACTCATCAAGGTATAGAGGAATAGCATTTAATAAATCCATCTCTCTCATAATAGAAAATGGAGGGCGGGAACAAGATCTGATTTCTTTATTCCCAAATAACTTACCGAATACTTGAGCAGTACGTGTTTTCCCCGATCCTTTTGTCCCCCACATCATTAATTGTGGGAAGCCTCCATCAGCTATTTTACGTACTAGCGGGGCGAGAGGAGAAACAAAATGCCATCCAATCAAAGAGTAAATTACTTCTTCTTGATTAATCTTAGGAAGGAGAGTTAATACTTCCTTCGCTAATTGTCCCCAGTTATCAATCATGTTAATTGTAATGGAACGTTCCAAATCCATAGAAGCACTAGTGAATTTGGGAACATACACAAGCTTCGAATCGTTCACTACACCTTGATAATTAACGACTCTTTCCTGTGTAATAAAAAGATCATCATGTAGTCCAATTTTATTGACCCCAATTTTCTCAATGACTTTCTTTGTTAAAAGAAATTCACGCAAATATTGAATTTCTTTATCCCCTCCTAACCAACTAACTTTACTACTATAGCTACATCTATACCCACAACTGGGTTCATTCTTTCTCCTCCTCTTGCGTATTTATCAGTAACCCCTATTACCTCCAAGTAGTATTATAGCTTCGCTTGTTATACGAGATCTAAGTCCCAACCAGCCTCAAACATATTTCTACTAGTAGGGGGTGAACAGTTTAGTTAACGGAATCAGTGTCCCACGCCCCCGTACGTTCTACCCTGGCTACTCATAGATTAAATCTAAATAAAAAAAGTTCAACCAGAAAGTTCTGGCTAAACTATCTAATACAAACGCCCTCGTTAGCAATAAAGAAGTTATAATACTTTAAATTTTTTCTAAGGTTGATTTAATGAAATCAGTTTTTTTGTCTGCGTATTTGTGCTTATTATTTTTATTTAATGTTGCCAGTTTAAGTTTGAGTCGTTCATATTCAACTTTTGATTCATCGTTATTTCTCAAATAATCTCTGAATTTCAGTTGTTCGAGTAAATATTTGTTTCCACTTTGATACATATGTATTTGATGTGTCCTTGGCTCACCTTTGCTGAAATAATGTCTATCAGGTAATACATTTTCCCCTTTATAAGAATATCCCAGCTTTTCTAGAAACTCTACACAGTTTTGACCATCTCGAAAATCCTTAATTTCAATAGCAATATCTATAATTGGCTTTGCACTTAAATTCTTTACTGCTGTACTTCCAATATGATGGACATTTACTATATACTCACGAATAATATTTTGAATTCTCTCTTTCTCTAATAAAAATTCCTGTTCCCATTCAGTTGTCCAAGGAACTAAAAACACCTTTCCTCTTGGCAATCCAAGCAATTTTATTCCTCCATCCATTTCTTTATTTCACTTTATAAAATTCGATTTTCTTCTTACACTAACCTCCGTTTGTTGAATAAGAAGATACTAATCTTTGTTCATTCATAATTCTCCCAATATGGCGTCAGGCTGTACTCCTGAATGAGACCTTTCCTAGGTTTCCCATTCATATATAGCTGCACCATTTGTTGCTTAAATTCTTGTGTAAATGTTCTTCGCTCTCTTTTGGTCATGGTAGGTTCTCCTCGATTATATTAACTGTAGTCTACTTGACCTTAAAATATCTGTCCAACTAAGTACAGCCTATCCATATTGTATGGGGCCATTTATTGTCCGGTAAAGCTAATACTAAATATAAAGTGATAGAAATACGGCTTTACTTTTAACTACTTTGCATAAGGAACGTAGAAATTATTAATACTATTTAAAAAATAAAGGAATTTTACAGATTTAGCTGCTGATCTGAGATAAGTATAGGGTGATAAAAATGTGGAAAGCGATTGTTTCCTACCTTCCAGAATGGCAGGTTTTTATACAAGCTTTTATTGTGTTTTTTATTCCGTATCTAATCAGCCAATTGTTTAAATG
This sequence comes from Bacillus sp. JJ634, assembly GCF_036962285.1. Classification (NCBI taxonomy): domain Bacteria; kingdom Bacillati; phylum Bacillota; class Bacilli; order Caryophanales; family Bacillaceae; genus Bacillus; species Bacillus sp. JJ634. Next base: position 19,202 of record NZ_JBALMU010000047.1, on the reverse strand, counting down.
GCTTCGCACCTCAAAGGATGAGTGATGATAATGAAAGACTGGATATCAAAGATTAATAAAAAAGGCAAAGTCACTAACAATGACAAACAAGAATCATCTACCTCCCAAGGTACAACCGGTCAGTTTACAGATAATTTCATTTTAAATCTTGAAATGGTCAAGCAAGAAATTGGACATAATTGGGATGTGCATTTTCGGGAATTTAATTTAGGGCGTACAGGTATAAGGTCTATTATCATTTTTGTGGACGGACTATCGGATAAAGACCTCATTGATAAGCATATTATGCCATCATTGATGGTTGATTTTTCAGCAGAATATAAGCAGAACCTTCCTTCCTTCAAAGAAGGCATTTCAAAAGAATTTATAAAAAATCAAGTGTTATCCATTAGTGATGTGGAAGAAGTTCGTTCCAGTAAAGAGTTAGCATCAAAAGTACTAACAGGCTCTACCGCTCTTATAATTGATGGATTATTGGATGCGCAAATCCTTGGAACTACAAAACTTAAAACAAGAACGATCGAAGAGCCGGTATCAGAGGCACTAGTCAGAGGTCCACGAGTCGGTTTTACTGAATCTTTGAGTGATAATACATCTTTTTTAAGGGGCAGTGGTGAAATTGAGAATTTATCGTTAGTAAAATTCCAAGTTGGAAAGCGTTCAAAAAAAGATTTAGTTGTCGCTTACATAAAAGATATTGTTGATCCCGAACTAGTTCAAGAGATAGAAAATCGAATTAAGAAAATTGATATTGATAATGTGCCTGAATCAGGTTATGTAGAGCAACTCATTGAAGATAATTACCTAAGTCCTTTTCCGCAGGTACAGAATACAGAGCGTCCGGATCGCGTGATCGCTGCTTTGATGGAAGGTCGGGTGGCCATCTTATTAGATGGGACGCCCTTTGCTTTGATCGCTCCGGTTACCTTAAGCATGGTGTTGCAATCACCGGAAGATTATTATGAAAGGTGGATTCCTGGCACATTCATACGAATGCTTCGTTACCTCGCAGCTATTCTGTCTCTCTTTACGCCGTCTTTGTACATAGCTTTTATCTCATTTCATTCAGGGATGATTCCGACCAAACTGGCCATCTCCATTATAGGAACCAGGTCCGGCGTTCCGTTTCCGGCACTTATCGAAGCATTATTCATGGAAATATCCATCGAAATTTTGAGGGAAGCAGGACTGCGCTTACCTAAGCCAATCGGTCCGGCAATGGGAATTGTCGGCGGTTTAATCATTGGGGAAGCTGCTGTACAGGCCGGGATCGTTAGCCCTGTTTTGGTCATTGTAGTAGCGTTAACCGCTATTTCATCATTTTCCATTCCGCAATATAGTACGGGGTTTACATTACGGATTCTTCGTTTTCCCGCAATGCTATGTGCTGCCACATTTGGATTATACGGGGTCATTCTCTTTTTTCTTTTTATGGCCAGCCATTTAGTGAAATTAAAAAGCTTTGGTATACCTTATTTGAGTCCAGCCGTTCCTTATCGTTTAAGTGAATGGAAAGACCTGATGATTCGCATGCCACTCATGATGATGAAACGCCGGCCAAAGATGATGCATACGAAAAATCCTATACGTAAAGGATAACCTATCGATGAAAGAGTGATTAAAAAGTGATTCTCAGTCCGAAAGACCAAATTACCACTCCTCAAGCAGCTGTCATTGTCATCAACTTTATACTTGGTACAGGATTACTCACCCTACCCAGATCATCTGCGGAGAAAGCGCATACACCAGATGTATGGATAAGCGTTATTTTAGGCGGGGTTATCGCCATAATCGCAGGGGTGATCATGGTTAAATTAGGCCAGCAGTTTCCAAAAAAGACCTTTTATCAATACATCAATGAAATTGTAGGAAAATGGGTGGGGGGGTTACTCAATTTAGTTATAATCTGTTATTTTCTTATGACTTCCGGGTTTCAACTCCGTTCAATGGCGGAAGTCATAAGGTATTTACTTCTGCCAGGTACCCCTACATGGGCTATTACTATGACTTTCATGTGGGTGAGTCTCTATCTGATTATCGGCGGCATTAACCCAATCGCCCGTCTTTTTGAAATTATATTACCTTTGACAGTTATCCTTTTTTTGGTTGTTGCCTTTATGAGCATTAAAATATTTGAGATCAATAATCTGCGTCCAGTATTAGGAGAAGGAGTTATCCCTGTACTAAAAGGAGTAAAGACAACGGCTCTCGCTTTTACAGGGCCCGAAATCATGTTACTGCTTATTCCGTTTATGAATCAGCCAAAAAAAGCAGTAAAAGCCGTGCTTGTTGGAGTGTTCATTTCATTAATTTTTTACGTGATAACGGTCGTAATGGTTATCGGAGCATTATCCGTTGATGGAGTGGTAACGAGAACATGGCCGACACTTGATCTTATACGAAGTTTTGAAGTCTCCGGTTTGATCTTTGAACGGTTTGAATCTTTATTGCTCGTGGTTTGGATTATGCAAATATTTTCTACATTCACCATCACATACTATGCAGCTTCTTTAGGGCTAGCTCAACTTTCAAAAAAGAGCATTCAACCATTTATGTTTGGCTTGCTTCCGATCCTATATATCATTGCCATGATTCCGAAAAATATCAATGACCTCTTTAAATTTGGAGATTTCATCGGCAATTTCGCATTATTTTTATTTGGTTTACTCCCGCTTCTCCTGCTTATTATCTCAAGAATAAAGGGAGGAAAATATGAAACAATCACATAGCCATATACGCCCTCTCTTCATTTCCATCTCGGCTCTTTTGTTCTTATCCCTTACAGGATGTTGGAGCAGTCATGAAATTGAAGAGCAAAGTCTAGTTATAGGTTTGGCATTGGATAAAGGCAAGCAGTCCTCCATTGAGAAAAAGTTAAACGAACAAGGGGTGGGTTATTCAAAAAGAAACCTGATTACTGCAACCTATCAATTTATCACGCCAGAAGTAGCAAGTTCAACAACAAAACAAGCCGGACCACAACAAAAATCTTATGTTAATGCTTCTGAAACGGGAGATTCCAACCATCAAATAGTTCGTGAATTATCATTGAGAAGTGAACAACCCCTAACCGGTTACCATATGAAAGTGGTTGTTATCAGTGAAGATCTTGCAAAATCGTATAAATTGGAACAATTACTTAATCAAAATCTTCGAGACAACGAGGTTAGACTAAGCTGTCTTGTGCTCATTAGTAAAGGAAAGGCAAGCAAGACACTGGAAACAAAGACTGCAGGAGGAATTCCAGCCTTTCGTCTGGTTAGCATTGTAGAAAATGCCTATCGTTCAACGAGGATTTTACCTCCTATGTCGTATACTAAAGTAGAGAGCAAAATCCACTCAGAATCTAGTTTTCTATTGCAAAATGTACTGTCAGCGAATGGGGAAGTCAAATTTGCGGGAGCTGCCGTGATCGATGGAAAGACACACACAATGACTGGATTTTTGAATGAGGAAGAACTAGAGGGCATAACATGGATAACAGGTAAGGGAAAAGGCGGCGTAGTGAAAAGCTTTGATAAAGAAACTGGTCAGCTGCTTATGTATGAGATAGAGTCCATGAAAAGCAGTATTATACCTCGAGTTAATGGAAACAACATCTCTTTTGATGTAAACATTGAATCAGATGGAAGACTTTCTGAAAATTGGGTGCTTTCAGGAAATGCTTTTGAAAGTGAATTTCTCAAAAAAGCAGAAAAATCTTTTGAAAATGAAGTGAAACGCTTGGTAGGGAATGTAATAGAAAAAATGCAAAAAGAATACCGAGTGGACGTTGCTGGCTTCGGGGATCACTTGAAAATTGAGAACCCCAAAGTATGGAAGAAAGTCAAAAAGGATTGGGATCAAACATTTAGTGAGACCCCGATTAACTACCATGTAAAATTAACGATTAAAGATTATGGAACATTAGGATCATAGAAGTGAACCTTATCGTTCGTGCAGAATTTGATATAGATATTATTAATTGGCATTCTATGGTGTATAGAAGTGTTAGATCCAATTAATACAAGAAACCTTTGATATATGAATAAATAGAAAGAGCATGTTTTGAGAAAAGATTAATCAAAACATGTTCTTATAATATTTAATTGGAGTATTTTTTATTAAAAAGATTGATCATTTTTGTGTTTCTTAATGAACTAAACCAGCTAACAGGATGTAACTATATTCCTCTAAAATCCCCCCTTATGATATACTATTTTTGTCTATGCCAAATAACCCTCCAAAACCCTTTTGGAAGGATTTTTCTCTGTTTCACAAAACCGTTAATTAGGCTAAATCTAGGAACGTTTCTTTTCTCTTTAATAAAGCGTAATTCCAATAAAGCAACTTATTAATACAGGCAACGATTGACACTTTGGCAGGTTTTCCTTCTGATTTTTTCTTATCATAGAATTCTTTAAGCTTTTTTGTTCCTTGAACTTCTTATGCCGCATAGTACGGCAAGATACAGAGATTGATAAACTGGTACTTTAGCAAAAAGTCGAAAATATACAAGGTTTTGTTCACCTTTATATATTTTCGACTTATTTACATAAAAACAAACATTTCCATTTAGTTACCAAATACAAAATTGAACCCAAAAACAAAAAGATTTACCTCATTAAAAAAATAGCCGTTAATGAAAGTAATTCACCGGTTGGAACAAGCGTCAAGAACAGTCAATTGTTCTTTAATACTTTCGCTAAAAATAAATTTGTTCTTACTTATGATACGGTTCACCTTGATGTATCTAAATGAGATTAGAGATTTTGGGCTATAAGGTGGGATTCATATAATCCCTTTTCTTTTTACCAAATTCATGGAAATCAATAATTAATCCGGATTTCATCATAAAATTTACTCCAAGGATTCCAATTAAACTCGTAAGTTGCCTTTGTTATTCCTAACTGTAATTGAAAGAGATCTGCCTAATAGTTATCAATTTCTTAATCCGAACAGTTTGCTTTCAGCAAAGCTCACTTTTTCCCAGCTGCGTAAATTCTTCTTGGTCTCTCATTTTTACGATTTAGTCCAATCTATTCTACCTCATCTGTATAAAAAAGTGGTAAGACTCTTATCCTTTAATAATTACATTTCTAAAAATACTACTACAAAAATCACTACAAGATCTTTCAGCCTCTAGTTTTCTTTTTGAATAGATTTCCTCTCCTCATCCTTCTCCAATTATCCATTAACACCTCAGGCAATAATAAGAATAATAGATAAAAGAAGCATTATCACAGCATTAATGGCCATCAGTGGGCTATGCTTTGCACGGAATAAGTGGGCATGTATTGCACCAATCATTAAAATAGCAAAAAGAACAGCTGCAAATATCAACATTCTTTGAACCCAAAATGCTGCTAATAATCCTAATACACCTGTTAATTCTAATGTAGCAATGACAAACATAAACCACATAGGATACCTATACTCATTCCAATGATGTACCATCATTGGTTTACGTAAAAATTTGATAGCCGCGGAAAATGCAAACATACATATTAAAATAACCTGAGCAATAATTAAAAGTATCCTCAATTAATAAACACTCCTTAAACAAAAAATTGAAAATTTCCCACTTAAAATTACTATAATTGATAATGTAATAGTAATCTGTAGTCTAGCCTACCAATTAACGTATAAGGGGGAAATTTGGTGGATAAAATTAAATACTTATCGAGAATCAATTTATTCCATGATTTGGACATAGAAGAACTACAACAAATGGAATCCATTGCTCCAATCACTGTAACTAAGAAAGGTACTTTAATTACCTCTCCCAACAAGAGTCAAAAACGACTGTATTTAATAAAATGGGGAAAAGTCCGTATGTACACCATATCTAACAACGGAAAAGAACTTACGATTGATATATTAGGATCGGGACATATATTTGGGGAAATTAGCCTTTTTGCCCCTGGGTCCCACCTTATATACGCTAAAGCTATAGAGGATTCTGTTATTTGTTCAATAGACAAGATCCAGTTTGAACAAATTATAATGGAAAAACCAGATATTGCATTAAAGATAATAAAAATTCTCTCCACTCGTTTGAAGGAAATGGAAGAGATGATGGAGCAAATGGCATATGGGAGCGTACGAAACAAGCTACTTTTTTTATTAAACAGATTATCAGAAAAATTTGGGGAACCTTTAAACGAGCATGCTGGTGGTGAAACTGAGTGGATTCAATTAGGGGTAAAGGTTACACACCAAGAGTTGGCTAGCATGATGGGAAGCATTCGTGAAACCGTAACAGAGTTATTAAATGAGTTAATTTCTGAAGGAGTAGTAAACAGAACAAGTACTCGCGGTTTTTTTATCATTCATCTTAAACGATTAAAGGAAACTATAGAGAATACTATATAATTGAGAAGCCACTGTTGTTCTAGTATTCATCTACCATTGGAGTTGAATAAACTAGTAAAGGATCCAGTTATTAAATATGGAAAAACTATTAAAAAAGACTCTATGGATTGATACAGATAGTTTGAACTGAACCCTAATTGTTAGTTGTGTTTAACTTTTAGGGTTTAGTTCAGTCTTGTATTTTAAAGTTTTCAAAAGCATACATTCCAAGTTAAAAAAACATATTTCAGTATAATAAAACCTCATTTACTTATGATACGGTTCACCACACCTATTTAACGGGCAGTTTTTCTCCTTTTATTTCCTCAATTTACCCATCTTGAAATTTCTCAAATCGTCTTTTTCCGCCTATTATGTCCGGTTCTTTTTATAAAATATGGGCATAATATCCATGGCAATCACAAATAAAAGAGGTGACTTTTCATTGCTCATACAACGACCATGCGCTGGGTTCATCAGTATGGTCCTACATTAGATGAGCGAGTAAGACATCATATTAAGCCAACCAATGATTCTTGGCAAGTCGATGAGACGTATGTGAAAGTCATAGGTCAATGGATGTATTTATATCGTGCTGTCGATTCGAAAGGAGATACCATTGATTTTTATCTAAGTAAAACAAGAAAAAAGGCTTCAAAGCATTCTTAAAGAAAGCTTCATGTTCGTTCTATGTTTGGATTCAAGTTGTATGAAACGACCGCCTCTATATTGAGTGGCACTGAAGCCATGTGTATAATGAAAAAAGGACAGCTTCACCAAAAGTGAAGTCTGCCCAAAATGAAATTCGTCATTGCGATTCCAAATGTATCCGTTTCGCTTCAAAATAGAGAACCTGAATGAATTTTTTCGTATCGATGCGAGCGGGTAGTGTTGACTCATTGTTTAATTCTGTCATCTTTCTCCTTACGGTTGTAAAATCAAAAAACTTAGAAGCGTAATTTTCGAACTTCGGGTTTAAAAAATCAGTAAGTCCAAGGGACGCCAAATGGTTTAATGACTGGTAAATTGCCCTTCGGACCCGTTGTTTGGATGCTTTAACCTCTCTTTTTAATTCCATCTCTGCAGCTGATTCTCCAAGTCTTTTTCGAGCTAAATTCACAAAAATCTCTTCTAGAGTAGGAAACTCTTGTTCAAACGTTTTATCTTGTTCATATTGATATAAATAATCTAACATATCCAGTAAATCTTTACTCCCATTTTCAGTAGCTATCCCTAATTCGGATAAAAGAAAATGACTGGAAGTTCTTATATGTTTTTCGTTGCGGTATTTTTCCTGCAGACTTTGATGGCAATCCAATTTAAGCACCGTATTGAGCGACTTTTGAATGTTCTGTATCGATTTTTCCAATTGGATTCGTTCGATGACTTTCTGAATGACCGTTAACACTTCGATCCTGTTGATCGGTTTGATTATAAAGTATTCAACACCAAGTGAATAGGCTTCACCAATCAGTTCTTTCGATTCCACTTGAGAAATCATGATGATTTTCCCTTTGAATGACGGTTTTATTTGACGAATCGTTTTAATTCCATCTTGAATCGGCATTAACAAATCGATGAATAAAATATCGATATTTTTCAAAGTTAGCATTTGTTGATCCAACAATGAACCGTCCTCAGCTTCTCCTACCACTTCCCCAAGATCCTCATCTTCGATGATTCGGGCCAACATCGAGCGAACCACTTCGTCATCATCTATTATATAAAAAAACATCGAATCACCCTTTCTCAATTAAATGATCAACCAATAATCGAATTATGAAAATCGATCCTTTTCCTTCCGGTCTGTCCTGGAACGTAACATCACCTTCAAGTTCTTCGACCATTTCTTTTACATACGATAATCCAATTCCTGTCGATGGGTTACCATTAAGATCATATTTAGAAGTAAACCCAGGCTTGAAAATTAATTCTTTATCCTTCGATGCAACACCAGGACCGTTATCTCCTATCCGAAATTCAACCGAATCATGCTTCTTATCAATGTCAATGTCAATTGTGATGGTTCCTGTATCTTTGATGGCTTCTACAGCGTTTGCAACGACATTATTAATGATCGATAGAATGGTGTAAATATGATAATGAGGATGTGTGCCATCAACCGTGTACACAAATTGGATGTCTTTCCCTAGTAAACGGGCGTATTTATCGTTTGCTCGTACGATGATGTTTGCCAGTTCATGTATGGACATATAATCTGTAAAACTTTCATCGGAAATCAGCTTGGAGAGTCCAGCAAAAATACGTTGGTTATCCTTTTTAACCTCATGGACTTCACCAGCAATTTTCAATGCTTGTCGTCGGAAATCCTCGACCGGAAAGCTCAGTTGTTCATTTTCTAAACTGTCTAAGCTTTTGTATAGATCATACGATTTTTTGGTTATATTTTCAGCATCTTGCAACGTCTTCTTTAAATGAATCGATTCTTCGTATAAATTGGAAATAAGCATAAGCATGTGTTCATTTTGTTTTCTAATGTGTCTCTCCCTCGACTGTGCTTCATACAACTTCATCATATTGAAAAAGCTTAGAACGATAAAACTGTGGGAAAATGCGATAACGATTATCTCATTCAGTGCCGCTAGTGTAATCGTTGTTTCTAATACGAAATATTGAATGATTAATTCCACACAGTCAGACAATATTTCAATTATGAAGCCAATAAATCCAACCATTAAAGGTTGGTGGTGAAAGCGATTGATTTTTGCTAAATAAAAGAGACAAGAATAAGTGAAATAAAAGAAAAAACTAGGATAGTGGGTCTGGAAAGAAGATGTCCAGTCAAAATCCTCCTGCATGATGAAGCCTAACAGGATACGAAATTCCACAACCACCATTCCTGTTAAAAAACCCGGTAAAAATGCTGGCATTCTCCGTAACAATAACAAAAAGAAGAAAAATGTTGGTGCACCAAAACTCATTCGAAACGTCTCATTTAAGGGGAAAGACTTTATTTCGCCAGCTAATGGCACAGTAACCATCATCAGAACAAGAATATAGATATCTTTTTTCACTAACGTGCTAAGATTCAAATTAATCACTTCCCCATTTTGACTGAAAATCAGTATACAGCCTCATTCACCTTAATACAACGCTTACTTTATTTTTCGAAAAAAAATTACGGATTCGATTATAAGAAATCCACCCAACTTGGACGTAACGTACTCATACTGCTAATCTAAAAGGCTTTGTACCAAGTATGGCAGCAAACAATCTATTTTTCTGTCCATAATATTCGCACCAGAATTTGTAAAAAAGTCCTACTTTTATTTATTTTTAGAAATTTTAATTTTTTTCCGTAGTTTTTTGTAGTTTTACGTATAATTCTGTAGCTCCTATTTTAAATTAAATCTACGTTTTTATTTTTAATGGACAAATATGAAAGCGCTTAATGATTTTTACTAATCACACGTTAATGGAGGAACTTCTAATGAAGAAACTAACTACAAAGAAATAGGCTGCTCTCACCGCACTGGCGTTAATGTCTTCGGAGATTATTACCGTCTCTTTTACACTTATGCATTAAATCCTGTTGAAGCCAAATAGACTACGGCAGTTGCTACAACCAGTCCCATTAAGAAAAACTTGCCTAACATTAAAATTCTGGCAACGGGCGGTACCATCGCCGGAACTGGTTCTATTTCGACCCAAACCACTGGCTATCAAGCTGGTGTCCTAACTCCAGATCAACTGATAGTAGCGGTTCCTGTACTAAAAAACACAGCTAACATTTCTACTGAGCAGGTGGCACGCATAGATTCCTGTACGTCCAATACCAATGCCGTAATGGTCAAATCGGCGAAGGAAGTCCAAAAGGAATTGGATGATCCAAGATGTGACGGCATTGTCATCACTCACGGTACGGACACCATGGAAGAGACGGCTTACTTCCTCAACCTGACTGTTCATTCTGACAAGCCGATCATCATGGTTGGTTCCATGCGTCCTTCTACGTCACTCCCTGCTGACCAAGTTTCTTTAGTCCTTGTATTGATGGTTACATCTAAAGGAATCGCAGGGGTTCCTGGAGTATCATTCGTTGTACTATTAGCGACACTCGGTACAGTTGGAATTCCGGTAGAAGGATTGGCATTTATTTCCGGTATTGACCGTCTTTTAGATATGGCGAGAACAGCCGTTAATGTCGTAGGTAACTCGCTTGCAGCGGTTGTTATTTCTAAATAGGAAGGTCAATTTAACGAAAACGATAAAGCCGCCTATTTAAAAGAAGTAACGAACAAAATTTCATAATATTTATCTATTTTATTTGCTTCAACATAAATTACTAAACTTTAACAAGAGGTGACGATATGCAGCATTTACTGGAAAATATGATTGGCACAACAAACGATTTTCTATGGTCAAAGTTATTGATTATTATGCTAGTTTCATTCGGTATTTATTTCACATTTAAATCGAAATTTGTACAATTTCGAATGTTGAAGGAAATGGTCCGTGTTTTATTGGAGGGGAAAACTAGTTCTAAAGATAGCATTTCCCCATTTCAAGCGTTCTGTGTTGGAATGGCGGCTCGCGTTGGAACAGGTAATATCACAGGAATTGCGATTGCGATTGCATTGGGTGGTCCTGGAGCGGTATTCTGGATGTGGATTATTTCTATTATTAGCTCAGCATCCAGCTTTATTGAAAGTACGTTAGCACAAGTATACAAAGTAAAAGATAAAGACGGTTTCCGCGGCGGTCCATCTTATTATATGGAAAAAGGATTAAACAAACGTTGGATGGGAGTATTATTCTCCATTTTAATTACGATTTCTTTCGGTCTTGTATTCAATTCTGTACAATCAAATACCGTTTCGATTGCTTTTGAGAATGCATTTGGTGCAGATCGTTTAACCCTGGGGATTATTATGGCACTTATTTTCTCTGCGATTATCTTTGGCGGTGTGAAGAGTATTGCAAAAATAGCTGAATACAAGGTTATGCTTTTAGCTGTGTTATACATCGGTATTGCATTATTTGTCATCGTTACGAACATAACACAACTGCCGGAAGTTCTTTCTCTTATTGTTAAAAACGCGTTTGGCTTTGAACAAGCTGTAGGCGGTTCACTCGGCGCTGCGATCATGCATGGAGTTAAACGTGGCTTATTCTCGAATGAAGCGGGTATGGGGAGTGCGCCAAACGTTGCCGCAACGGCAACGACAAGTCATCCGGTGAAACAAGGACTTATTCAAGCCTTTGGCGTATTAACGGATACACTGATCGTCTGTACAAGCACAGCATTTATTATTTTATTCTCCGATGCTTACAAACAACCAGAGTTAAATGGTATTGCACTTACACAAGCAGCATTAAGTGAACACGTTGGTTCCTGGGCATCAGGCTGCCTTGCCATCTTTATTTTCCTATTTGGATTCGGCGCGTTAATTGGTAACTATTATTATGGGGAAACAAACATTCGCTTTTTACACAAAAGTAAAGCATTGTTGATGCTATACCGAACAAGCGTATTAGCCATGATTATATTCGGTTCAGTTGCAAAGATTCAACTTGTATGGGATTTGGCTGATTTATTTATGGGCTTCATGGTTATCGTGAACTTAATTGCCATTCTTTTATTATCAAAAGTAGCTTTCGCTGCTTTAACAGACTATATGAAACAGAAAAAGGCTGGTAAAGATCCCGTCTTTTATAAAGACAGTATTAAAGGTCTTGAAAACATTGAATGTTGGGATCGCTCTCAAGTTGCTTCACCTTCCAAAAAAGAAGATGCTATCTAAATAAACAATTGGACATGGATGTTTATCCATGTCCAATTGTTTATTTATGAGTGTTTGCCAATCTCTTGGCAAATACTCATACGAATATTTTTCAGCCATTCAAGATGTAAGAACAGAAAAGCCGAGAACAGCGAAAGTCACTGTGAAAGAAAAATGAAAGAAGACTTGTTAAGTCCGTTTTCATTTTGTGCGTACACGTAAATCAAGCAGGGCCGTTCACCTCGCTAACGCTTCTTTTATATAAAGGCAAGAATTTTATTGCCCGTTAATACATGACAAAAAATGTTCAGCACGATGTCTGAACATTTTTTGCTTGCCATGATTTTAAAAAATACTTAAATCCCATTCTTGTGCGATATGTTCCAATAACATCACGCCTGGCAAACTATTGCCATATTCATCAATGGCTGGCCCATATATGCCAATACCACATCCATCTTGAAACGGCAGTTCCCTTCTCAATCTTGGAGGGACAACTGCCATAATTCCTCCGGACACTCCACTTTTAGCTGGCAATCCGATGAAAGCAGCAAATCTGCCAGACGCATTGTACATTCCACAAGTAAGCATTAAGGCTTTAGTTAATCTAGCCACCTTTTTAGGTAGGATTTGTTCTTTACGAATAGGATGATATCCATCATGTGCCAGAATCAATCCTATCAAGGCTATATCCTCTGTATTAATTTCGATAGAACATTGTTTCAGGTAAACCTCTAGGGCTTCCTCTACATCCGATTCTAAAAAACCGGTCTCTTTTAAATAGTGAGCTAAGGCTCTATTGCGATGGGCTGTTTGCCATTCAGAGTGAAACACTTCCTCATTGATAGCTGGACGTTTCCCTATCATTTTTTCGATTAATGCGTAAAGAAATTCTAATTTAGTTTGTGCTGAATTTCCTGGCAAGAGTGAAGCTACCGTAATCGCTCCTGCATTAATCATAGGATTAAAAGGCTTTCCTGATTTATGCATCTCTAAACGAATAATTGAGTTGAAAGCATCTCCAGTCGGTTCCACATCAACCCGCTCTAACACATAAGAAATACCTCGACCTAAGCATGCAGCTATAAAGCTGATCACTTTTGATATACTTTGTAAGGTGAAAGGGACTTCCCAATCTCCTGACTTTATCATTGTTCCATCTGACCCCATTATGCTAATGCCTAATTGCGATGAATTTACTTTTCCTAAAGCAGGAATATAAGTGGCGTTTTGTCCTTTAGTAGCATAGGAGCGATAATGTATTACCCATTCATCTAAGTAAGCTTTCCTTTGACTATCAACCTGAACGTTATGCTCCTTTATCATTTAATCATATTCCTCCATCCCATTAATTTTATACAGTATAAATTTTTCTTTATGGGGAACAGACAATAAAATGCAAAAAACAAGGTCAAGACTATCCCCTTTTCTCATAGATTGATAAGTGATGATCAAAAGATGTAGCATATCCAAAATTTATAGATTTCTGCACCATAATCTAACAAATCATAGGCTATATTGCTCCAAAGGATAATTCAGCGTTAAAAATGCGGTCAACTCTTTACTTTTTTGTTTCCGTTCTTTACGCATTCTTGTCCGCTCTGGTGCGGTTTCATGTAATTTTCTCTCTTCTTCGGTTTCCGGAATAACTTGTGGAACACTTGTTGGGCGTTTATGCTGATCAAGTGCCACAAATGTTAAGAGGGCAGTCGCTGCAATTTTACACTCACCGCTTTTTAAGTCTTCAGCAATAATTTTTACAAACACTTCCATGGATGATGTGCCTGTCCATGTTACATACGATTCAAAGCAGACGGAATCTGTTGGTCGAACAGGATGTAAAAAATCAACTGAATCTGTTGATGCAGTTACACATTCTCTTCGGCTATGACGAGCTGCAGAGGTTGACGCAACTTGGTCCAAATGACTCATTAGCCGACCACCAAATAACGTATTGTGATTATTTACATCGTTTGGGAATACACGGCTTGTTCGTATCACTCGTGATTCTTTGCAATATTTTGCTTTCATAAACACATCTCCCTAAAACATATCAATCTGTTAGCGTTATATTTATTCCATTCTGGAAATTAGCTCCAATCCTACATGCTCGTCAATAGGAATCCAACATTTTTATTTCTTTGGCTGTGTTAAATGTTAATGTTGAAAAATAGTAAAAATTTTAGGGAATGCCTTCAAATAATGGTATTCCCTATCCAATAATCTTATATAAGAACCTATACAAGCCTGGTTGTCTAAAGCACGTTATCCTTAAATAAAGTTTTTTCTATCCACTTTTAAAAAGCATTTCTTTCAACGCTCTTGATTTTACAGTCTAACATCATTACATACTCCAAAGATCATCATAATCAATGTCTTTTCCGGTAATATCCCGAAGAGCTTTTATAATTTTCCTGGCATTTTTCATTGTCGGTCCTTCTTCATATTTCGGCTGACACAGTCTGCTAATTGTATTGCGAGAAACTCCGCTTTTTGTGACTACAATCTGCTGCGTTAAATCGTGCTTATCTAAAAACTTCCCAAACTTCGATCGTCTTTTTTCTAATGAAAACCAAGCCATACATAAACCTCCTCAACTATCCTGCACCGTTAATTGAATAAGAAAATCAACACTAATCTTTAACAGGGCCATTTCTTTAAGGACTCTCTTTTGGTTTCTAAGTATAAAGCCAAGGCTCTTTCCTACTGAGAAATCGTTTCCAAAAACCTATTTTATTAAGCTTTAACCTTCTAATAATAATTCTAGATTTTCCAAAGCTTTTTTACGATAACCAGGAAACTAACAGCTTCTTTTTCAGCGTCAAACTCAAACATTATAATACTGCTCTTTGAACGGACAGTGATTAACCACATGAAGAATTCCATCCAATTAAAAGAGTATGTTTTAACCCTTTTTAATAGATTGGTAGAGTGATTTACATTTTATACCCATCCACGGAAACGTGAAGCTTCAGCCGTTTTTCTTATTCCAACCATATAGGCCGCTAAACGCATATCCACTTGATGGGCCTGTGAGGTTTGATAAATCGTTTCAAAAGAATCAACCATGACTTTTCGCAGTTTGTCAGCCACCTCTTCCTCTGACCAGTAATATCCTTGATTATTTTGAACCCATTCAAAGTAAGAAACAGTGACACCACCTGAACTTGCCAGTATATCTGGTACCAGGAGGACTCCTCTTTCATCTAAAGTTTTGGTAGCCTCAAGGGTTGTTGGTCCATTTGCCGCCTCCACTACAATCGATGCTTTAATACGATGGGCATTTTGTGCCGTAATTTGGTTTGAGATGGCAGCCGGTACTAAAATGTCACACTCCTTTTCGAGTAATTCTTGATTCGTGATGACATTAGTAAATAAATTGGTAACGGTTCCAAAACTATCGCGTCGCTCAAGTAAATAATCGATATCAAGCCCTTCCGGATCATAAAGAGCCCCATGCGCGTCCGAAATCCCAATCACTTTCGCCCCTGCATCATGCATGAATTTCGCCAGAAAGCTTCCCGCATTCCCAAAGCCTTGAACCACGATGCGTGCACCTTGTAAGTCCATGCCTTTTTTCTTTACCGCTTCTTCAATGCAAACCGTGACGCCGCGTGCTGTTGCTGTTTCACGGCCTTGTGAGCCCCCTAAAACAATCGGTTTGCCCGTAATAAATCCAGGAGAATCGAATTCTCGAAGACGGCTGTACTCATCCATCATCCACGCCATAATTTGAGAATTCGTATACACATCCGGTGCTGGAATATCTTTTGCGGGGCCGACAATTTGGCTGATGGCACGAACATACCCGCGGCTTAATCTCTCCAGCTCCCCAAACGACATGTTCCTAGGATCGCAAATAATGCCACCTTTTCCTCCGCCGTAAGGAAGATTTGTTATGCCACACTTTAAACTCATCCAAATAGATAATGCTTTTACCTCTTCTTCATTTACTTCAGGATGGAAGCGGACTCCTCCTTTCGTAGGACCTACTGCATCGTTATGTTGAGAGCGATAGCCGGTAAACACTTTAATGGAACCGTTATCCATTCGAACTGGGATACGTACCGTGAGGATTCTAACTGGTTCTTTTAGTAACTCGTACATCTCATCGTTGTAGCCTAACTTCTGAACCGCCTCTTTTATAATGAGCTGAGTGGAATTTAATAAATTTAACGTTTCATTTTGCGTACTTTCTAGCTTTTGAACATGATCACTATTAACAGGTACTGTCACTTTCATTCTTTACACCTCTTATGTTATAAGTTGTTTTATATGAAAATATTTTGCGACTCCATTCGTTTCTGATTTTATCTAATGTTAGAGTAACCCTCTTCGGAAAATACCCCACCTCCTTAGAAGAACAGCTGGATAGTAAAGAAGATAGTATGAATCCTTAGCTACTTTACCTATTTTGCTCTAGTTAACTATCAACTAGAATTCCAAGTGTTAAACATTACAATACTAGGCAAGTGCATTCAAAAATATTTTAAAAACTACAAAACATAAAACTTGTTAAACGTCTTCATATTTGTTCCAATGAAAAGTTTGGTTTAATTTATAACAAGAACTACGGAATTTAACCAAAAACTACAAATAACTACAAAAAAAATTATAAGTTTAAAAAATGACTGTTATACATATCAATCGGTTCAGTTTTAGCGCAAAAAACTTCAAGGAAATTCCAAGTGATCTCTAAATCCTGGACATACTGATACAGATGAACAAGGGACAAACCCTTCAAGAGAAGAAGTCTGTCCCAAATCAATTTCATTTATCAACTATTTTTTCCAGTATAAAATGGATTCCACTAGAAAACTTTTTGCTCCTTTATATGTCCTCTAAATATTTGCACCAGAACCGTTTTGTCCTTGCTACACTTCGCTTCTTCTCTCACCCCCCCCCGTTTGTTGCATAAGAACACAAATAGTGCTGCGCGTAGTGTAATAATAAAGCCAGCACTGTACTCTAACTCTTTAATAAAGGCTATAATAATTGGGTGTCAAGTACTTGATCCAATGAAAGCTGTGAATGAACGGTTTCAATGATATTTGCATAAGGATTTAATGCTTGAAGGACAGCCTTTAACTCAGCTAGCCGATCTTTTACGACTAAATCCGTTTTATTCAAAACAAGGACATTGGCAAATTCTATTTGGTCAATGAGGAGATCAGCTACCTCTCTTTCATCCTCATCATTTGCAGCCTGCTTTCGGTCGAGTAACGTTTCGCCTGAAGTAAAATCCTGCCAAAATTGATTTGCGTCTATAACAGTTACCATTGTGTCTAGGCGGCAAAATTTTGATAAATCGATGCCAAGGTTTTCATCTACATATGTAAATGTTTGAGCAACTGGTATCGGCTCACTAATTCCCGTTGATTCGATGACAATATAATCAATATCACCCTTGGTAGCAAGCTTCTCTACTTCAAGAATTAAATCTTCCCGAAGCGTGCAGCAAATGCAGCCATTTTGTAATTCTACTAATTTTTCTTCTGTACGTGAAAACCCACCCTGTTTAATAAGCAAAGCATCTATATTGACCTCACTCATATCATTGACAATCACAGCAATTTTTTTCTGTTCACGATTTTTTAAAATATGATTTAATAACGTCGTTTTCCCTGAACCTAAATAACCACTCAATACAGTAACGGGTACCTTCCCTCTTTCTACTTTGTCCCTCCTACTACACAAATCAAAGTCATTACGATTTAAAACTTAAAAGAATAAATATTTTTATACACTATCAACAATTCGGCCTGCTGCATAGCGTGCCCCAGAAATATTACGGGCTATTGGTCCAATCTCAAGCTCAGCTAGCGCTCCTATTACATATAAATCGGGACCCCATACCCATCAAGCGAAGTTAAAATCATACCCTCAAAATGAAAAAACGCTATGCTTATCGTAAGAAGTTTACGAGAAAGAATGGCGTTTTTGATGAATCCTATCATTTCAAATGGACTGAATCTTTTCGCACAAGAGCTACAATACTTTTTATCTCCAATAGTCCTACAAGACATCGCTAAGCAAGGTGGCTTTGTACAGCGATCTAGTAAGTATCAAGCAAAAGAACTCATTGCCCTTTACGTATGGCTCAGTCAGGAAATCGCTAGCACATCACTTACACAATTGTGCAGTAGGCTAGAAGCTTCCACTGGGGTACTAATAAGCTCAGAAGGACTGAATCAACGCTTTAATCCAGCAGCTGTCGCATTTTCGAGAAATCTTTACCTCTCTTCTCACACAAAAGCTCTGAGCACAATAAAGTTTTTATAACTGTTCTTCTTTTTTCGCTTTTTGCAATACTTTTTGTAGAAAAGGGGCTTTATTCTCTGTATAAGCACCTCTGTCAAAACGATACTTTCTTGCCAAAGCAATTTTTAGTTGATGGTATTCTCTTAAAACATCAGGATTATTTCTTAAATAATCTCTAAATAAAATTTGATTGTTCCAATGTTCTCCTTCAAACTGATAAAAATGCAAATGATGTGTACCAGCTCTCCATTGTCCCTTTCTAAAGAAGCGTCTTTCAGGAAATTCTTTATGGTAAACAAATTCATATCCTATTTGCTTTAAAGGCTCAATGAATTCGTTAACTATCTCCAAGTCATTTACTCCAATAGCAATATCTAAAATCGGTTTAGCCCCTAAACCTTCAACAGACGTACTTCCTACGTGTTCAATAGATATAACCTTGTCAGATAGTATTTCCTTTAGTTTCACTTTTTCATTTTCAAATTGTTTCGACCAATTTGGATGCCACTCTTCAATTGTTATTTCCTTATCCATGCTTTCCCCCAACTTCAATAAAAAAGTTTTTATAAACAAATTTATTATCCCAAAAAATTTTATGTAAAAAGAGAGTTAGCTCCGGCAAACCTATATTTAATTCCCCCCCGTCAGCCGAATATAACCATAAATAAATCAATAGACACGAATCCTAGTGATAATGTCTTTATCTAAATATAAAGCAGGAGTATACCCTTCTTCAATAATGGCTACGACAAAGAATTTGCATCCAATAGAGTATGTCTTTTTTATTTCTCTAATTATTAATACCTTTTTTCGTAATGGAGCTATTATTTGTTGTAATTGTTCGATTTCTCTAATATATTACGT
>NZ_JBALMU010000046.1:0-26831 GCF_036962285.1 Bacillus sp. JJ634 | reverse complement strand
AGGTTGACTATATTCGATAGTTTTAGTCAAATATTCTACTATTATTTAGTGGAATTTACTGTATTAACATGAGGATATTTGAAATGGATATCGAAATTCCCAACAGGAGCTCAAGAATTTTATGATTTATCAAACAATAGGAAAGACCATTCCCTATTATAACGGAATGGTCTTTTTATTTCATTACTTCGATAGAAATACAGGCTTTCTTTTTTCAATAAAGGCCGCTGTTCCTTCTGTTTTATCTTCTGTAGAGAAGAGAACTGCTTGAGCAAGGCGCTCAATCATGAGTCCTGTTTTCATATCAACATCTGAGCCTAAGTGAATCGCAATCTTCGCAAGCTTCACGGCAAGAGGACCTTTAGCTAAAATTTGTTTCGCTGTTTCTTCTACCTTAGCCTTTAAATCAGCAAGTGGAACGACTTCAGACACTAAGCCAATCTGTTTCGCTTCTTCCGCTGAAATAAATTTCCCTAGTAAAATCATTTCGATTGCTTTTCCTTTCCCAACTAGTCGTGTAAGTCGTTGGGTTCCACCAGCACTTGGAATAATCGATAAATTTAATTCCGGCAATCCCATTTTCGCATGATCTGCAATTAGGCGAATATCACAAGCCATCGCTAATTCACAGCCGCCGCCTAGCGCAACCCCATTAATCATCGCAATTGTCGGTTTTTCATACGATTCAATATAATCATAGACTTCTTGCATTCCTCCGGCTTGTAACATATCCAATGATTGACGCGCATTCAACTGGTTAATATCAGCGCCCGCTGCAAAAGCTTTGTCTCCTTGTCCACGGAACACGACACAACCGACTTCGCGATCGTTCTTTAGTTCTTCTAGTGCTTCTACAATCTCCGCTAACGTTTCCTTACTTAGTCGATTTCTTACTTCTGGTAGATTAATAATGATATAAGCTAGATTTCCCTCTCGTTCAACTACAATTGTTTCATAAATGGTCATTTCGATTCCCCCTTTCTCATCATGAATTAGTTTGTAGGTTTTCAATAAGAATCGCCATACCTTGTCCGCCGCCTATACAAAGAGCTGCAACTCCATAACGTCCGCCTCTTCGTTTTAATTCATGCATTAATGTCACGACAATACGTGCACCTGTTGCACCTAGTGGATGTCCTAGTGCAATTGCTCCACCATTTACATTGCATTTCTCAGGATCAATTCCTAGCTCTCTCTGAACAGCTAGCGCTTGTGAAGCAAAGGCTTCATTTACTTCAAATAAATCAATATCGTTAATTGTTAACTCAGTACGTTCTAATAATTTTTGAACAGCTGGTACAGGCCCAATTCCCATAATTTCTGGTGGTACACCAACCGCTGCCCAATCTACGATAGCTGCATATGGTTGAAGATTTTGAGCAGCTGCTTCTTCTTCTGACATAAGTAAGACCGCTGCTGCTCCGTCGTTACGGCCGCATGCATTTCCTGCTGTAACCGAACCATCTGGTTTGAAAGCAGGTTTCAGTGTTCCTAGTTTCTCTAATGTCGTTTCTGGACGTGGATGTTCATCTGTGTCCACAACAACCGTTGAGCGCTTCACTTGAACCGTTACTGGAGCGATTTCCTCACGGAATACATCTTGTTTAATTGCTCGATCCGCACGCTGTTGGCTTTCATAGGCAAACTTATCTTGATCTTCTCGTGAAACGTTATATTTCTCAGCAACATTTTCTGCTGTTATCCCCATACCTAATTGATAGCCGTACGTCTCTTGAGGCTGTTGTCCATTTTCTTTATTGGAATCGACTAGCTGAGTCTGATCGCCGCCAAAGCGTGAACCGCGAATGAAAATCGGTGCATTACTCATGCTTTCTGTCCCGCCTGCAATGACAACTTTCGCCTGACCTGATTGAATTTGTTGAACACCTGAAGCAATAGCTTGCATACCAGATGCACAAAGACGGTTAACGGTGAAAGCTGGTGTACTTGAAGGAATACCTGCTCGCAGTGCGGCAACACGAGCAACATTGGAAGCTTCTGACGTTTGACGAACTTCTCCTAAGATTACTTCATCCACAATTGTTGGAGACACATTCGCTTTTTCTAGTACACTTTCAATTACTCTTGAAGCTAAGAATCCCGACTTTACATCTTTTAATACCCCGCCATAACGTCCAATTGGTGTACGTACTCCATCAACAATAACAATTCGATTCTTTTTCATTTTTTCTTCCCCCTTAGTTATATTCTTTATTTAATTGACCAATGATGATATTTTTTTGAATTTCTGATGTCCCTTCATAAATGCGTGTGATACGGGCATCACGATAAAAACGTTCAATTGGGTAGTCCGCGATATAGCCGATGCCGCCATGTATTTGTACCGCTTTATCGGCAACACGATTGTATACTTCTGAACCAAATAATTTTAACATCGCTGCTTCTTTAATAACTTTCTTCCCTTCATCGACCATCTGGGCCACGCGATATGTAAAGGATCTTAGAGCCTCAATATCAACAGCCATTTCCGCTAACATATGGGCAACAGCTTGATGCTCAATAATTGGCACATTAAATTGAATACGCTCTTTGGCATACATCATCGATAAGTCAAGTAATTTTTGAGCAGAACCTAAATTTCGAGCGGCTAAACCTGCACGACCATTGGCTAAAATTTTAAGTGCATTGACATATCCTTGTCCTTCTTCACTTAACACATTTTCAACAGGTACTTCGCAATCTTCCATAATGATTTCTGCGGAGTGAGATCCACGCAGACCCATTTTTCGCTCGACAGCTCCTACATGAAAACCTGGAAAATCTTTTTCAATAATAAAAGAAGTAATTCCTTTCGCACCTTTTGACGGATCCGTTACAGCCATCACTGTGAATATATCCGCTTCGGTAGCATTGGTAATATAATGTTTCAAGCCGTTTAAAATATATTTATCACCTTTTCTAACAGCCGTTGTTTTCAAATTCGTCGCATTCGATCCTGCTTGCGGTTCTGTTAAGGCAAAGGCACCAATTCGATTCCCTGCAGCCATATCGGGCAAATATTTTCTCTTTTGCGCTTCATTGCCCATCTCGACAATTCCAACCGTACCAATTCCCGTATGTGCCCCAATCAGTGTTGTATAGCCGTTATGTGTCGCACCAATTTCTTCGTAAAGGGCGCATTTTCCGACCATGCCAACTCCTAGTCCACCATACTCTTCTGGGATGCTTAGTCCAAACAGCCCCATCTCTTTAGATAACTGAACAATTCTCTCCGGAATGCGGTCTTCTTCTTCAATTTGCATCGCAACCGCTTCTACTTCTGTTTGAATAAAATCACGAACATTCTTTTTTAGTAATTGAATATCTTCACTGATTGCTAGACTCATAATTTATTGCCCTCCTTGTCATATCTGTAAAATCCACGACCAGCTTTTTTGCCAATCCAGCCTGCTTTCACATATTTTTTGAGAATTGGACAAGGACGATATTTCTCCCCTAATGTTGCATATAAATATTCCATATTACGTAACCGTGTATCAAGGCCGACTAAATCAGCTAGTTCAAGCGGGCCCATCGGATGATTCAAGCCTAACTTCATCGCTTTGTCGATATCTTCAATAGACCCTACACCTTCCATGACCATATTCATCGCTTCATTTCCAATTAAGCAATTCATTCGACCGGCAGCAAAACCAGGAAATTCATTGATTTTCACACACTCTTTACCTAGGCTTTGTCCAAACTCCATACTCGTTTGGATCGTCTCTTCACTTGTTTCAAGTCCACAAATAACTTCAATGAGTTTCATCTTATGAACAGGGTTAAAGAAATGAAGAGCGATACATTGACCCGGCCTAGATGTTTGTGAAGCAATTTCTGTAGGACTCATTGTTGATGTATTCGTAGCGAGTATAGCGTGTGGAGGAGCAAATGTATCAAGTGCTTTAAAAATCTCCACCTTTAGATCCATCAGTTCTAGTACAGCTTCAATCACTAAATCAGCAGATTTTACCGCTTGTTGTAAATCTGTTTCAAACTGAATGGACACAGAATCTGTAAATTTGCGAATATACGTTTCACATCTCTGTAAAGATTCTTCACTTACATCTTGTACGACAACATCATATCCTGCCTGTACACAAGCAAGAGCAATTCCTCTCCCCATCGTGCCTGCACCAATTACTGTAATGTTCTTCATTTCTCTCTCCCCAATCACTTAGACTCTTTGTTCAATGCGTTTTCCGTTCTCATCGTATTCATAAAAACCTTTACCCGTTTTCTTGCCTAGCTCCCCTTTTTCTACTTTCGCCGCTACAACAGCCGCTGGTCGGTCTTTCTCATCACCACTTTCTGAGTAGCGTTGCATCCGTACAAAGTAATTCACATCAATACCCGTTAAGTCCATAAGAGCAAATGGTCCAATTGGATGATTTAGTGCCTTCGTCACAACAAGGTCGATTTCTTCATGTGAGGCATAGCCATTTTCATATAAGAAAACCGCTTCATCCATTAACTTTCCAAGAATACGATTCGCAATAAAGCCCGAAATCTCTTTCTTTAATAACACTGGTATCTTACCAATCGATTTAATAAAATTGACGCTCTTTTCCGCTGTTTGATCAGATGTATGCGGTCCTTTTACGACCTCAACTAGATCCATAACAAGCACAGGATTAAAGAAATGAATGTTACATACTTTCTCAGCACGACGAACGGAATCAGCTAACTTAGAGCTTACAATAGTCGAGCTGTTCGTTGCTAAGATCGTATGCTCTGGCACAATACGATCTAGCTGCTGGAACAACGATTGTTTCGCTTCTAACTTTTCAACAATTGCCTCGATAACTAAATCACTAGTTTGTAAGTCTGTTAGTTCCGTTGTAAACGTAAGCCTAGCGAATGCGCTTTCAACCTGTTCTTCTGTAAATTTCCCTTTTTTCACACGTCTTGCCATTTGTTCTCTTAGAAAAGCTTCGGCCTTTTGTAAGCTTTCTATTGCGATATCTTGTAAAACGACTGGATATCCGCCAAGAGCCGTAACCATCGCAATTTGTGACCCCATCGCTCCAGCTCCAACTACTCCTACTTGTTTAATTTCTTGAGTTCCCATCATCAGTTGCCTCCCTTTTCCATTTCTTCTTTAACTAATAGACGTTTTAGTAATTTCCCTACACCATTTCGCGGTAATTGATCTCTTACTTCAATGACTTTCGGAACTTTGTATGGCGTTAATTTTGTATAGCAATACCCTCGAATTTCGTCAAGATCGAGTGTACAGCCATTTTTCGGAACAACATAAGCTTTCACCATTTCGCCATTTTCTCGATCAGGTATTCCGACAACGGCCGCTTCCTGAATATCTGGATGTTCATACAAGACTCCTTCTACTTCCTGAGGATAAATATTAAATCCACCTAAAATAATCATTTCCTTCTTTCTTCCAACAATATAAAAGTAACCTTCCTCATCCATCGTAGCGAGGTCTCCTGTGTGCAACCAGCCATTTTGCAACGCTTGGGCACTTTCAGACACATTATTCCAATACCCCTTCGTCACTTGAGGTCCTTTAATCAAAAGTTCGCCTACCATATTGGCACCAAGCTCTTTATTATCTTCATCCACAATCTTACAATCCGTTTCAGGTACAGGAATACCGATACTCCCAACCTTGTGTTCTCCATTGATTGGTGTACGGTGTGTAGTTGGTGATGTTTCTGACATACCGAACCCTTCCAAAATAGAGGCTCCTGTCAGCTCTTTAAACCTATGAATAATTTCTACAGGCAAAGGAGCCGATCCTGACGAACAAACTTTTAATGATTCTAACCCCGAAGCAGCCGCATTCGGATGATTAACAAACGAGATATACATTTTAGGCACACCTGGAAACATCGTTGGTCGATGTTTTTTTACTTGTTGAAGAACTTGATCTACATTAAACTTCTCAATGACTAGCAACCTAGCACCTAAATAAATCCCTAGATTCATAGCAGCTGTCATCGCATACACATGATAGAGAGGAGTTACAGTTAGAACCGTTTCTTGCCCAAATTCCACTCGTTGACGATATAAAACAAAGCTTTGATAGACATTTGCAACTAAGTTATAGTGCGTTAACATCGCACCCTTCACTTTCCCTGTCGTTCCCCCTGTATACTGAATAATTGCAACATCTTCTACCGGGTTAATCGATGCAGCGTGTTGAAGCGGAGAAGTTGACTCGATTAATTCATTTATCGAGTCCCCCCATCCAATTTCACAAGCATTTACAGTTGTCGATAACGTAATATGCTTAAAAGAAACGACTTCACGAATCGTATCAACCGTTGCGACAGAACGAGCATCTACCACGATATAAGCAACATGAGAATCTTGGACAATTTGCAGCAATTCTCTCGGCGTATAAGCAGGGTTGATTTGAACAACAATCGCTCCTAGTGCATGAGCTGCATAATAGGAAACGATATAATCTGGATGATTCGTTACCATAATGCCAATTCTATCTCCCTGCTGTACCCCCTTATTCATCCATGCTTGAGCTAAACAATCCACTCTTCGCTTAAGTTCTTGATACGTAATTTCTCGATCCTCAAAAATAATAACCGGCTGTTCTCCAAATCGCTGAACAGAGGCTTCAAGCATGTTATATAACGAAATATGAGGAATATGAAACGTATCTTTTATTTCTTCATAATATTTGTTCCACGGCTTTACTTGTTCCGTTTCCAAAATTACCTCACCCTCCTTTTACGATCCAACCTGTTCCGATAACTCTGATTCGTCTGATTGAACTTGCTCAGTAGGTCTGACGAAAATCATAAACAATGCGGAGAAAATAAGAACAAGCACAGCCATAAAGGCAATGGACAGGTTATATCCAAATATTTTTGTAGCTGCTATATTCACAATAAAACCTGTTAAAACAGGGGCAACGATACCAGCCAAGTTACCGGAAGAAGTTAGAATACTTGTCATAAGCCCACGGCGTTCCGGCATTTCATTAATCATAATCGTTGGACCAATCGGCAGAATCGCATACGTAAGTCCTTTCGCTAAACACATCGCGATAATGACCCAAATCGGATTATGGAACACTAGAATGGATAACATACCCAACGCGCCAATAAACATCGCGCCACCCGTCACATATACACGTGACACTTTCCAATTTTGGTTTTTCTTAAATAAAGCATCAGATAATATAGACACTCCCATATAAATTGCAACAGACGCAATACCGATGGCCGCTACTGCAAAGCCCATTTGTCCATTACTCATTCCTGTTACTTCAACAAGGTAAAGTGGTAACCATGTCGCCAACCAGACAACGATGAAATACGTTGAAAAATAAGCAAATGTCGTAAATAAAGCGACGCGTGATGTAAGGATATACTTGAGATCTTTTAATTTAAATTTTTCAGGGGCAGCCTTCTTCCTAGCTTTTTCATACGCTTCCACTGGTGATTCTTTCGTTAAGAATTGGAAGGCTACAGCCCAAACAAGACTTGCAAGACCTAGTGCAGCAAAAGCATATTTCCAGCCCCACGCTGTAATCATTGCCACAAGAAGAGGGGCAACAATCATCGCGCCAACTGTCGCTCCAGATACAACAACAGAGTTCGCAAATCCACGTTGCTTTGGAGGGAACCATTTATCTGCATGACTATAAGCGACAGGACTGAATGGTCCTTCAAATGCACCTAATAAGAGGCGATATACAATCAATAATGGAAGGGCTGTAATGGCGATTACTCCGAACTGAAGGACAGCCCATGTTAACATTAGAAACCCTAATACTTTTTTGGCTCCTACTTTATCTGCCCATGCTGCACCAAAAATTCCAGTAACAGGATATAACCAATAATAAGCGCTTCCAACAAGTCCCCACTCTGCATAGGATAGCTTGAAATCTTCCATAATTGGAACCGCTGCCAATCCAATGATCGATTTATCTGCGAAGTTAACAATCATACCCAAAAACAATAAAAAGAGAACTATCCAACGCATACCTTCGCCTCACTCTCTAGAGATTAATTTTCGTCAAGCACGTTTCTAGAAATAATCAATCTTTGGATTTCATTTGTTCCTTCATAAATTTGTGTAATGCGGGCATCGCGGTAAAAACGCTCCACTGGATAATCGGATACATATCCCATTCCGCCATGAATTTGAACCGCTTTATCTGCCACTCGATTAAAGACATCCGATGCAAACAATTTAGCCATAGACGACTCTTTCACTACTTTTTTCCCTTCATCCACCATATGTGCTGCTTTTAGCATTAAAGTTTTCGCTGCTTCTGTTTCCGTCGCCATATCCGCTAGCATCCATTGAATCGCTTGGTTCGAGGCAATCGGTTTTCCAAATTGAATTCTTTCCTTCGCATATGCGGCTGATAATTCAATTAATTTTTGAGAAGATCCAACTGCTCGTGCAGCCAACCCAATGCGGCCTTCGCTAAGAATTTTTAAAGCGGCCATATACCCCATTCCGACTTCACCGATAACGTTTTCCTCCGGAACTTCACAGTTTTCGAAAATTAATTGTGCGGTATATGAACCACGCAGCCCCATTTTTTTGTCTTTTTTACCAATTGTAAAACCAGGAAAATCTTTTTCTACTAGAAAAGCCGTAATGCCACCTTTTGCTCTTTTATCTTTATCTGTCAGTGCAAAAACCGTAAAGACATCAGCAATCGGTGCATTTGTAATAAAATGCTTTGTTCCGTTTAGAATCCATTTATTCCCTACCTTTTCTGCTCTTGTCGATAAGTTGGTTGCATCTGATCCTGCACCTGGCTCAGATAAAGCAAATGCCGCTGTCTTTCTGCCTGTCGCAAGCTCCGGTAAATATTTATCCTTTAAAAATGGAGAAGCTAAACGAACTAGTCCTGTACTTCCAATACCTGTATGAGCACTAATCAACGTAGCAAATCCGTTATGTGTTCTTCCTAACTGCTCCAAAACTGCAGCTTTTCCAACCATTCCTAATCCAATTCCACCGTATTCTTCAGGGATACTCATTCCGAATAATCCAAGTTCTTTTGCTTGCGCGATTAAATGCTCCGGAATTCTATCCTCTTCTTCAATTTGCTGCGCAAACGGCTCCACTTCATTTTCTACAAAGTTTCTAACCATTTGTCTAATTTGCTCAATTTCTGGGTTTACTGTCGTAAACATGTCAATCCCTCCTAATAATTTGGAATACTATATACATAATGCAAGAAGTGTGCCAAAAGGAAATCCCTTGAATTCCCTCATTTTTCCTAATCTACTATTCTTTGTCGATTTATATTTGAATCAAAAACATAGATTACTGGCAGATTCTCTCGATTCAAAAATGAATCGACATTTCATTTTTGAATCACACAATAATTGTTGAAAAAACAAGTTTCAGCTCATATTCGCTCAGCTCCATGAAAACATGATTTTGCACGATTAAGCCAAAAATCAACAACTTCCTGCACAACAGCTTTAAATAAAAAAAAGCCTATCTGATAGGCTCCATTTCAAATAAAACTATTATATTTTCCAGTCACAGCAAGTTGACTCTATATATGTTCAACTTGTTACAACGACATAAGAATGTTTATTTAAATACGCTGTTAATCTCAACAAATGCACAGTGATTATCAATACATACAAAAACATTCCTGCTCAGCATAGAAATATCCTTACTTTACTCCAGCAGCATCAGCTAAATATTCAATAAGATGAAGAGCTTTGACAGATGAAGATAAACTTTCTCGCTCAATTCCTAATTTCATTTGAAGGAGACAGCCAGGATTTGTTGTAATAATGACAGTCGCTTTTGTTTCTTTCATATGCTTCATTTTTTCATCTAGTATTTTCATAGATTCATCGTAATTCACCATATTATAGATTCCTGCTGAACCGCAGCACATATTTGCTTCCTTCATTTCAACAAACTGTATACCAGGTATTCCTTTTAACAGCTGAACAGGTTCCGCCGTTACTTTTTGAACATTCGTCATATGACAAGACCTTTGATAAGTGACTCGCTCATTCTCTCTTATTTTTAAGTCTGGAACTCCTCCACAAGAGATGAGAATTTGACTAATATCTTTTGATTTAGCAGAAAAGACAGACGCTCGCTCCTTCCATTTCGGTTCTTCCTTAAGAAGATGAGCATATTCATAAAGCATCGCTCCGCATCCGCCAGCATTATTCACAATATAATCCGCTTCTATTTCTTCAAAAGCGATAATATTTCTTTTAGCCAGCTCCTTAGCATCATTCATTTCGCCTGAATGAGCATGTAAAGCACCACAGCATGTTTGCTTATCCACTACATAGACATCACAGCCGGCTTCAGCCAATAATCGAATGGATAAATCATTAATTTTATGAAACATCGCATCCATAATGCAGCCTGTAAAAAAAGCAACCGTATATTTACGCTCTCCTTTTGCTTTTACATATGAATAAGAGTGAGCACGTTGTTTCGGTGATGCAGCTTTTGGCATAATCGCTTCAAATTCGCCTAAATGATGAGGAAGCTTATGCAAAAGTTTGGACTTTCTCATCAGCTTTTGTACTCCTGTTTTTTCATAAAGCCAAAAAGAATGACCCGTAAAGTTCATTAAGCTTTTGCTCGGAAAGACTTTTTTAAACATCATTTTTCTTACTAGACGAGTTGGAAAAGAAAAGGTTTTTCTCTTAACCAAGGCCGCCCTTGCAGATTCTAAAATACTTCCATACTCTACACCTGTTGGA
Source organism: Bacillus sp. JJ634 (assembly GCF_036962285.1). Taxonomy (NCBI): domain Bacteria; kingdom Bacillati; phylum Bacillota; class Bacilli; order Caryophanales; family Bacillaceae; genus Bacillus; species Bacillus sp. JJ634. The sequence continues at coordinate 16,134 of NZ_JBALMU010000046.1, read as the reverse complement.
CAGGCTGTTTCACATGCTCTGCAGCCTAGACATAGACTAAGAGGCTCCTCCAAGACAGATAGATCTGTGATTCTTCCTTCGCCGACCATCTTTACGAGATTAATTCTGCCGCGTGGAGAATGAGTCTCCTTCCCCATACTCATATATGTAGGACAGACAGGGAGACAGTAGCCACATTGAACACATTGGTTTGTCTTGTCATATTGAAACTCCTGACGTAATTGCTCCATTGTTTCATTCATCTACTTCAACTCCAATTTTTGTCCTGGTTCAGGAAAAATCTTCCCCGGATTCATGATATTATTAGGATCCCACGCCTTTTTAATCCGCTTCATCATATCTAACCCTACTGTTCCAAGCTCCATTTCCATAAAAGGGGCCTTCATATTACCAATTCCATGCTCACCCGATAAAGTACCTCCAAGCTCCACTGCTGCCGTGAAGATTTCAGCTACCGCCTTCTCTACCCTCTCCATCTCCTCTGCATCACTTTTATCACAAATAATATTAGGATGCAGATTTCCATCTCCGGCATGACCAAACAGCACTAAGTGAACTTGATAGCGTCTCTTAATCTCTTGAAGCCGCTCACACATTTCAGGAATCTTACTTCGCGGAACGGTAGCATCCTCGGAAATTTTTGTTGGCTTGATTCTCACAATCGCAGGCGATACAAGCTTTCTTGCTCTCCAGATTTCCTCTTTTTCCATATCATTTTTCGGAATTTTAACCTGACTCGCACCAACAACATAGCATAATCGCTCTGCTTGGATAATTTCATCTTGTAACGCTAAAGGATGACCATCTAATTCTAATAAAATAATCGCTTCCGCATCCTTTGGAAGTCCCATCGGTTGATAATTTTCAACAGCAATAATCGAAGCTTGATCCATCAATTCCATCTTAGACGGCAAAATACCTGAAGAGAGAATGTTAGAAATAGCTCTCCCTGCATCTACTAGGTTGGAGAAGATAGCCATTAGAGTAGCAGTAGCTGGAGGTTTCGGAATAAGCCGAAGAATCGCTTTCGTAATAATGCCAAGCGTCCCCTCTGAACCTACGATAAGCTTCGTCAAGTCATAACCCGTTACATTTTTCACTGTTCTTCCGCCAGTTTGAATAATTTCCCCTTCAGGTGTAATGACTTCAAGACCAATCACATAATCTTTTGTGACTCCATACTTTAACCCTCTTGGACCTCCTGAATTCTCCGCCATATTCCCTCCGATAGTAGACACATGCGAACTGCTTGGATCAGGCGGATACATCAATCCCTTCTCCTCTGCCGCCTTATGGATGGCTGACGTTAATACACCTGGTGAAACAACTGCGACAAGATCTTCTTCATCAATGTCCAAGATATCATTCATCACGGATAGATCAATGACAATTCCTCCTTGTACCGGAAGCGGTCCACCGCTTAATGAAGTAGATTGGCCACGCGGATAAATCGGAATGCCCTCCTGATTAGCAAATTTCACAAGCCCCGCAAGTTCTTCCACATGTTTCGTTTGAACGACGGCATCCGGAAGATACGTACCAAAGGAAGCATCGAACGAATAACTATACCGGTCATGTTCATCCAGTAACACTCTGCCAATTTGTACAATATGATTAATCTCCATAATCTGATTGGATGTAAGCATTTTCAATTCTCCTCATCTTCCTCTAAATAAAGTCCTTTATAAAAAGGCCTAGTTTTTTCTCTGCATTCCTTAAATGAATGGAACATTGAACACGTGCAAGTTCCGGTTCTTCAAGTTCAATCGCTTCAACAATACGTTGATGTTCCCTAAATACATTTCTTCTTTTATGCGCTAACTCTGTATTAGGCTGAAGGGTAATACTCAACGCTTTTTCATATAATACCGAAAGATTTTCAATGGTCTGTATCATAATGGGATTATGAGTAGCACGGACAATAGAACGATGAAAATCAATATCTGCCTCTATGCCACTTTTTCCTTCTTCTACAGATTCTTTTTCAAGCTGGTGTAAAATCAACTTCATTTCCTCTAGTTCTTCCGGTGTTCTTCTTATCGCAGCGAGATAAGCTGCTTCCGGCTCAACCGCTTTCCTCATTTCAAATAGGAATTTAATACTTTGAACATCATTACTTTCAACTTTAATTCCTTGCAGCAAAGCTGTATTCGTCGATTCTTCAACATAACTCCCTCCCCCTTGCCTAGAAGTGATGACCCCAGAAGCACGCAGAACACTTAAAGCTTCTCGAATTGGCACTCGACTTACTCCAAATTGACTTGCTAATTCCATTTCAGTCGGCAGCTTTTCCCCGGGTAAATATTTTCCTTTCTCTATCATTTGCAATAATTCTCTAGAAATAATCTGCGAAATCTTTTCTTTTGGAGACATCATTTTTTACCTTTCCCGCTTTATAATTTTGGATAATTTTGTAATAATTATATAAACTTGTCATACAAATTTCCAGCTTTATTTAAAAATTTTTAGATAAATATTATATAAGTTACAAAAAACCAATAAAAACTCTATCGTCCCTGATAATTTGTCATACAAATTCTAAGATAATTAGGAGAGTGAGGCTATATAAATCCAAATTGATTTTCCCACATCATTACATCCTATCTAGCTGGCGGAGCAATTTCTGCAGATTAAAAATAGTTTTTAAAATATCATGTACGAACTAAAGGCTGAAACCCTTAATAAATTAAGAATTTCAGCCTTTTTAATTTAATGACATATAAAGTGAAATTTCCATCGGTGGGAGTCTTACTGCCCGTTAAGAGTGGGATAAACAAAATCAACTCTCGCCCTATAAAGAAAGATTATATTTCTTTAACTTTCTAACAACAGTAGGTTGGCTCGTATCTAGTCGCTGTGCCAATTCATATGTTGTCGTACAATGCTCCATAGCACATACAATCGCTTGTTTTTCAGCTCGCTCAATTGCTTCTTTTAAAGTTACAGAATCTAAAGATATAGATGAAGAAGATAAAATATTTGTTTGATATTCTGAAGGTAAATGTTTAACGGTAATGACATTGTCTTGTGTCAGCAATACAAGTCTTTCAACTAAATTAGATAGCTCTCGTATATTTCCCGGCCAATGATATTGATAAAGAAAAGACCTAAGCTCTTCACTTATACTTTTATTCAGTTCATATCTCTCATTCATACTTTGTAAAAAATACGAAACTAACGGTACAATATCTTCTCGTCGTTCAGCTAAAGGAGGAATCGAGATGGGAATCACATTTAAGCGATAAAATAAATCTTCTCGGAAAGTTCCATCCGCTACCATTCCACGCAAATCCCGGTTTGTCGCTGCAATAATTCGAACATTGATTTTCTTTGACTTAACTGCACCAATTCTTTGTACTTCACGTTCTTGAATGACCCGAAGCAGTTTAACTTGCAGATTCAGCGGCAATTCACCTACTTCATCCAAAAATAGAACGCCCATATCCGCTAATTCAAACAATCCAGGTTTCCCTTGTTTATTAGCTCCCGTAAACGCACCGCCTTCATAGCCAAACAGCTCTGATTCCAGTAAATCAGGAGGAATCGCCCCACAGTTCACCTTAATAAATTTACCTTGCATCCTCCGATTACTTTGATTGTAAATAAACTTCGCTAAAACATCCTTTCCGACCCCAGTTTGTCCTAAAATTAAGATGGTTGTATCGACATTCAATACACGTTCAGCAACCTCATACAGCTGTCTCATCTTTTCACTATTAATCACGATTTGAGAAAAGGCGTTTTCTTGATTTCCTTTTAATCGTTCAATTTCTTTTTGATAGCTTTTGTTTAACTCATTAGCTTTTCGAAGGGCTGTTTGCAGTTCCATTAGTTCTGATAAGTCCCTTATATTCGTGACAACCGCTTCCACTTCTCCATCATCGTTAAAAATCGGGCTACCTGTTAATAACGTTTCTTTCCCTGCTCGATTTGGCTGAACAAGGGAAACACTTTTTTTCTGTTCAAGTACCCTCTGACTAACCGATGATTCTAAAATCCCTCGTTTAATTAAATCATCGACGTTCTTTCCTATGTAATAATGTTTTGGAATACCCGTTATTCTCTCAATAGCAGAGTTTGTCTTAATTGTTTTCCCTTCGCGATCCGTGATATAAATACCATCATAAGAATTTTCAATAACGGCATCTAAATGTCGATTCATTTTTTGAAGGACATCTATCTCGTTTAATATATAATCAATTTCTTGTGAAAAAACTCCAGCACACATGTATCGGTCTTCACTAAGCCTTTGTATGATGAACACACAAGAGAACTCTCTCATTTTCCCCAGTGCCAAACATCGATCCTTAGAGACGCTCCATTCAGAAAATACATCGCTCACATGTTTATCACAAACCTCTATACCTAATTGTTGCTTCATCACTTCATTTACTTCAAGAATTTCCCCGGATTTGTTCGTTATAAACGTCGGGAAAGCTACATCTATTCCCACTATGTTCATGCGTGCACCCCCTTCCATAAATTGTAACACAAATATTTTTCCAAATACTACAAATATATTATTTTAGTAAAATTGCATCGTATACGATAAAGTAAAACTATATAAGAGATAAAATCGTCAATAAAAAAACCCCTAACTTAACATTAGAGGAGAACACAACGGATATACTGATTACTTTTTATAAATCACTTTCCAAAACTCGTTTGCTATTACTTTATATCCGGATTTACTTAAATGAATATTATTAGGGTTGGGAAGATACGTTTTAGCCTTCTTTTGAATGACTATATCCGTCGCTACATATGTATCTTTATTCTTTTGCGCAACAGACTTAATTTGAGCATTCAGATTAGTTAACAGCGGTAACATGGCCTCTTGCTGCTCTTGTGGATAATAAACGAAAGGATTGTAATATCCCATAACATACACTTTAACCTTTGGATTCAATTTATCAATCGTACTAAGAATAGTCTGCAAATTAGCACTCACTTCAGGAATTGCCTCCACAGCGGTGGCTGGATCTGTTTTAAGCTTAGCTAAAAGATCATTGGCTCCAATATCAATTGTAATATGAGTAGCTGCTTTTATCTCTTTTCTAATCTTGCTGCTTTTCAAAACATCATTTTTCAGCTGAACAGATGTATACCCTGAAACACCAAAATTATCGTAATCCACTAACTTATATAATTTACTACTCTCAAACTTTGAAGCTACATAATCGGTATAACTATAATCCAGAATTCCATCCGGTGTTATTCCTGCTGCTAACGAATCGCCTAGCGCTACGTAATCTACCGTTTTAACCTTCGTTGTAGTCTTTGTAGCGTTGACAGGAAAGGATACACTAACAACTAATGTAATCGCTAATAATATACCTATCACTTTCTTTAAATGATTCATAAACGCCTCCTATATTATTATGTTTAACAATATATATTTCGCGTTTTCTCGTCCAAATCCTACTCAACCAAAAATTTTTTACTAAACCAAGAAAAGACACTACCCAAGTATCTCCCATCTCATGATAAGGAAACTACATGGATAATGTCTTAATTAATTATAAATCAAAACTTTACTGCTGCGGATTAAAGTCTAGAAACATCTAACTGCCATTATGAAGTCTTTCTTGAAGCCTTTCCTACCGGTTGTTCATTAACTACTTGTTGCTTCATTTGGAATTTCTTAATGTCCATTTTAAGCCAAATTGAAATGATAAAAGCAACCGTAATTAATCCAAAGAACGTATAGAAAACAGGAACATAGCTGCCTGTACTTCCTTTAATAGCGTTTACTAATATCGGTCCAAACACTCCACCTAATGACCAAGTTGTTAATAGATAACCATGGATTGCACCAACTTCTTTTGTTCCGAATAAATCTCCAGCGAAAGCAGGAAGATTAGAGAATCCTCCACCATAACAACTAACAACTAATAAAATCAATACTTGGAATATTAAAACGTTTGTTGTAATTGGTAGTAATAAGAACGCTACGATTTGAATAACAAAGAAGACGATGAAAACATTTTGTCGACCAAGATAATCAGAAGCTGCTGCCCAACCAAGTCGACCGCCACCATTAAAGATTCCCATGATCCCTACTAGAGCAGCGGCGCCAGCAACTGATAAGCCAACTACCTCTTGAGCCATTGGAGAAGCGACCGAAATCATCATAATCCCCGCACTCGTATTAATAAGTTTCATTGCCCATAGCATCCAGAAATGCTTTGTTTTCACTGCTTCTCTTGCTGTTAATTGTCGTAAATCTTTCTTTACTTCTTTTTTACCAGTGTCAATAGCTTGCTTCATTCCCTCTGGCATATAATTTGCCGGAGGCGGTGTGATGTAAGAAGCACCTAAAAACATCAATACAAAATAGCCTGCACCTAAAATAAAATACGTAGTTGAAATACCTACAGATTGCATAAGGTTAGCGGCTACTGGAGCTGTAATAAGAGCACCTGCACCAAAACCAAGTACAGCCATACCTGTTGCTAATCCTCGACGATCCGGGAACCATTTAATCAGTGTTGATACTGGTGAGATATATCCAATCCCCATTCCAAGACCACTTAATAATCCATAAGTTAACCAGTAAAGTGTTACTGAATCCATCATGACAGCTAGTCCTGAACCAGCTTGTCCTGCACCGAAAAGAATTGCGGCTACCATAGCTGATTTTCGCGGACCATTCTTTTCAACAAATTTTCCAAAAAAGGCGGCAGACGTTCCTGCAAGCGCCATCATTATTGTAAATGCTACAGTTACTTGTGTGGCTGTCCATCCCATCGTTTCAACTAATGGTAGCTTGTATACACTGTAAGCGTATGCACCACCAATTGAGAGATGAATCGCAATAGCCGATAAAGCAATTAACCATCTGTTTTTCATTATAGTTCCCCCTTGTTCCCATGTATCATTTTCTATTTCCCCAAAAATAGAAAATATAGAAAATACTGAAAATTATGAACGACTTCTATTTTCCCCAAAATAGAAAGATTCCTAAATCCAATGATTCCCATTTCCCCCAAAATAGAAAAACTCTTGAATTCATTTCAATATTTCCTTGAAATAAAACATAACATCTTTCTCATAAAAAAATCAATAAAAAACTTTACCAGTATTATTACTTTTTTTAGAATCGGCCCCCAAAAAGTGGTTGCTCGTACCGCTCAAACTACTTTTTCGCAATACTTTAAATACAGTGTTTCAAATGAAAAAGGGATAGACCTTCTCCGCATTTTTTAAAACAAGTTTATAGCGTTTCATATCAAAAACCATTCTGTTTTATTACATCCACAACCTTATCAATAGGCTCAACAACCATGATAACTCTTTATTTTCCTCTGCATCTTCTTATACACAAAAAACGATGTAACAAAGTTTTTGTGCAGATTTATTACAGAAGATCCCTTTACTACTGTGATATGAGTAAGTTTGAACAAATAACTATTCATTCCCTCCCTACATATTTTCTGAAAAAGAAAATGAAATTATACACCTTGTTGTATATCAGTATAATAATCATTACAACAAGGTAAGATAATAAATTTTCAAATAACAATTTCATTCACCTTCCCTTGTCAAATTAATCACTGTAGTAGTACAAAAAATAGTCGTATATTCCATGACTTTTATAATCAATAATCATAATTGACACTTAAAATTATATTAGAAAATTATGTAATTTATAAAAAATATTACAAAAAAGTTCTATTTATCATTTCAACAGACAATTCATTCATATAAAGAAGAAATGAAACTGTTGATATATCAGGCATTTTATTCCTTTATATTAAATTCCCCCGTATTCTTTCCTTATTTATTAACAAAAATATTAATTAGAAACCCAATCTAAAATTAGTATTTTACTAACGTAAATTTTTAATTTAAACTTATAGTTGTAAAATATCGTATTAAAAATAAAATGTGTAACATGTTACATAACACACCAAACAAAAGAACGGAGAGAATCTTAATGTTTTTCGAAGAATTTAAACTTGGTCAACGTTTTCAATGTGAACCTATTTTAATGACATCAGAAGAAATTGCCGATTTTGCAACGAAATACGATCCTCAACCAATCCATGTCGATCAAGAATATGCTGAAAATAGCATGTTTAACGGAATCATCAGCTCTGGCTTTCTAACTCTTGGTAAGATGTGGGGACAATGGATTCGCTTAAATAAATTAGGTGAGGAATTCATTGTTGGGAAAGGTCTTGACTATGTTAAATTTACAGCACCTGTTAGAAAGAATGATGTGTTATATACAGAAGTAGAAGTTGTCAATTTAACACCAGCATCAAATCCTGGCCGCGGCAAAGTCACCCTCAAATTTACTATGACGAATCAATATGAAGAAGTCGTACTATTAACAGAAATAACTGTATTATTAAAAACAAAAGAATCAAGTAACACTAGACAACTCGTGACCGTGTAAAAAAAAGGTTGTCCCGAAATGAAAAGGGGCAGCCTTTTTCCTTATATATCTCCTCCCTAATCATAAAATCAACGGATTAGGGTATTTTTTTTAACTAAAGCTGAAATATGTTTCAATTTATATAAAATTCAATTAAAATTTGAAAAGGAAGCTAGTCCATTTATTTTACTTAACGGAGGAACAGACATGAAAGAAATTATTCAAGAGTGCTTTATTGACGCGTTAGGAATGCCGCCAACAGACGAGCAAGTAGACAAAGTAATCGAGCAGCTGCCAGCTGAAATTATCGCTCTTTCAGAACAACACGGAGCAAACGATGCAGACGTAAGAGAAAAAATCTATGTTTGGGTGAACGAAAACATTAATGACTTTCTATAAGCATTAAAATAGGCTGTCGAGGAACCTCTCAGCAGCCTGTAAAGAATCTAGACTCATTAAGGGTTTAGATTCTTTTATTTTCAAATTTAATCGTTGGAATCATTTAGCGAATTTGGGAACAGTTCAAGCCCCTACGCTCCTTTACGCCATACTCTCTGACTCCACTGTATGATAATAAATTTTATACATCATTTCTTGAGCTTTATTTAGAACTCCTAAACCAACAAAGCCTGTCTGAGTCACATCAGGAAACTCGGGCGTATTTCGGTCCCCTAATACCGTAATATTCCCTACATATAAACTTCCTTTAAATTTCTGACTATAAAGCGGCTCTCCTTTTACACGAATATGATTAACTTTCGCTATTTCATTGCTGTAATAGGAGTAAACCTCTTTTTTTGAGGTCTTCTTCTTTAATTTGTTTTATATTAATTACTTCATTTTGAGTCCCTATCATTATCTTCGCTATTTGTTTGAAACGCTACCAAATATGGATCTAACGAATAAAAAAGAAATAGATAAAGTCTTGCCGTGGTCATCTAGTTTACTCTCAGCATGCAGAGTTCCGATAAAAAGTGAAGCAAACAAAACATAGTCCCGAAATACACCATCCATCTAGTATTTGGGGGCTACTTAACGTTTACGCAGTAAAAATGACAAAAAGGAGAGCCGATCACTGTGATCACTCTCCTTTTTTCTATGACATAAATCCTTCGTGAACTATCCTTATGAAATAAGACTTTTCAGAGCATCATCCAACTCAGTCTCTTCTCACCAATGCAGACGTAATTAGAATTTCTGAATTCGATATCGAGGCTACGAAGAAGCAGAGGACCATCCCCCTGCTTTGTTGCTGTCATTTAAATATTTCTATATTCTTATGATTACTGACATATTGTTTTAAAGTATTAAATATCTCCATCTGTTCTTTCTTTGTTAAAACGTAATAAGTTGGAATAAGTACCGTTTTTTTATCCTTGCAACGAAGAGCAAATGCCAAGGTCTTGACCCCTAAAATACCAGTAGGTGCTCGACTATCCAATTCAATCTTTATAATGTCTTTTCGAATGATCTTCTTATCTGCCACCATAATCTTAGTGGCATCATATGAAAACATCGTTGGATTTTTGAATAATACATATATTAATAGTACCAGGATCCTTCCGAAAAATAAGACACCCCCAGCAGCCGCAAGAAAGAAAAGTACCTTACGAGGAGCAATAGCATCTGAATTAAACGCCGGATAAAGTAATGATACGGACAACGACACTATAAAAAAAGCAATGAAAAGGCGTCCTAGCGCAACGATTTTACGATATTTAATTACCTTCATAATTCACCTCGCATGGATGTAATAAGACGATTAAGCATACCCTGCCAATCTGACTTACTTAGTGCCTGTATCATCAATTGAGGATCCTGATTTTTATCTAGGTTTGAATTGTGAATGCTCCAAGTTCTTTCATGCCCGATCAGTAGTAAATAAACCTCTTTAAAGGCAGGCAGCTCATTTTCTTCCGTTTTAATGAGTGAAATATTTACGAAATTGCCCTGCTGTTGTTTATAATCCTGAACATACGTCTCTAATGCTAGTGAATTTTCTCCTAATAGACGACCTGAATGGATAATAGAATTAAAATCCTCATTATTCTCAAGGCTTTCATTTAATAAATGAAAGTCTTCCTCATTACAGGAGAAGGATAAGTGATTTGCACTAAGATTAAAATTGGGTTGAAAGAATGTCGTCAATTCCTCTTTTAATCTTTCACTGTTGATATAGTTTAATATATGGATAATTTGATTAGAGACTAAATGGTAGACTAAGCCATTTTTACCTTGATGAACGGTTAGAACAAACTGGCCATTCTCGTTTTCATTATAACATCGAATCATATATGCAGAGCTGGCCATATCATCTAGCAAATCTTTGAACCCGTCAACAAAAGAATCGTCAATGCTGTCTTCATTTAAATTTAATAATATCCCTTTTGAGTAGAGACTTCTTGCAGCAGTTTGAAGTACCATTTCCCAGCTTTCTTCTGATATATCACCTAAGTTTTCCCTCAGCATGCCCGCTGCCATACCATCATAACCACAGTATGCTAATGAAAAACTTAACTCTTCAAGAGTAATAATATATTGTTGTTCCATGAGAATTCACACTTTCTAATATGTTTGTTAAGTTTTTTCTAAAATAGATTCTCTCTTATATATTAAAGACTATTTAAATAGACCTTTTGCCCATTCGAAGCCTTTTTTGGCACCATTACTCATTTTCTCTCCAGTTTCTTTGATAGCTGTTCTTGGTCCTTTTCGAATGACATTCTCGGAGAAACCAGCTACAGCATCCCCTACCCAAGCATCGGCCGCACCACCGATAAAGGCACCCGCGGCTGGATTAAGAGGCACTTTGGATTGAGAAGATACATGAAAAAAGTGAGGATATGTGTTTCCGTTCTTGGAAGATATATTATTGCTTAATACATCATTTGGGCTTTCTCCAACATTATTCCTTGTTGGAGGTTGGCCCTTTTTCTATGAGAAAAAACAATTATTAGCGAACGGTTCCTCGCGCTGTTCGCTATTTATGGATTTTCTCACTAAACCCATTAAAATCAGGACAGTAAATCAAATGGGAATAGCAATGACAATCTCAAGAACCTAAATTTCGGTATGGGCATTGCCCGTTGAACGAACGAATTGTTTCACTTGCTAATGCACACTCTTCTTTATTTTCAAAGGTATCATAATAAAATACCTCTCCATGTTCACGCACATAATCGATATGCCACCTGTTCTTTTTCTCCTGTGTTAAATGGCGCTTCATTCGATGAGCGATATTTTTCTTGGCACTCCCTACATAGATATATACACCCTTTTTGAAGAGAAATGTGCCTAATTTGCCAACCATAATAGTTTGGTCTACTGGTAGATTGATAAATAATCTATATGTCGTATGATTTGGGTTAATCTGTAGGTCCATTCATTTACCATCTTCTTTTTATAATATATTATCCATCTAATCCATTAAGCTGTACATGCTGTATCAGATGAGGAGCAGTAAGGGATGATTACTCATTATACAAAACTTGGGGATTACGATAAAGATAAAAACTAGAGGAGTAAGAAGGGGGTATTTAAGTAATAAATTTATTTGCGATACAGTAGTTCTGATAATCCATCAAGTACTTTATCAGCATAATAAGAGCCTTCCATAAAAGAAGGCTGAAATGTTGTTAATCCTCGAATAAATCTTCCATTGTCATTTATTTATCGCTTCAAAGGTTGTCTATTTAAAAATTCAATCACTTTATCAGCGTCATCTGTACAATATACGGTATTTTTAAAGTTTAATTGTGCCTGGTCCTCAACTTCCATATAATCGCTCATAGAGAGCCAACCAAATAACTTTTTCCACTTATGGTCTTTCTCTAACTGTTTTATTGCTTCATTTATCTCTTCATGTACAATAAGGTTTATAATAAAACATGGATTAGCTGAGCTAACTGGAGAATAATGCTGATCTAGCATTTGAAGCTGCTCGGGGTACCATTCATTACGAGTAATATGAGAAACCACGCCGATATTATTTACTTGATCCATTATTTTTTCTGATAGCTCAAAGAATTCTTCTTCGTCCATTTCATCATCTGTCATGATGGCTAAACTGTACAAGTCTTTATCTACATTCTCATTATTCTTTTTCTTAAAAAACAAAGCTCTTCCTCCTTATGCTTTACGCTTGTTGTAAAACATGTTGAAATTCATTTTCTTCCTTATCCGTAAAACCGTAAAAGATAATTTCTTCAATATCGGAATGATTGAATACGTACGAATAATCCGGATTAATATAGCCTTCAGGATAGGGAACAGCAAGATAATCATACATTTGCTCATTCTCTTTTAGTAAAAGCTGTTTTCTCCCATAAATCATTAGCTTTTTCGTACCACCTTTTACTAAAACGATTGAACCGTTTGGTAGGTACTTTTGTTCAGTCATATATCGTCACCCTTTTGTCATAGAATTATATTTTTTGATTAACATGAATCTATGCAATTCTAAAATAAAATGCATAATAATTATAGATAAATAAAGCAAGACGGTCATAAAAATGATGACCCCTGTATTCTCGGAAACAACGCTTAACGCTAGATTACATGCTAAGTAGCCAAGTGCAGAAGCTGTACCAGCGATTCCAGCCTTATTCATACGAGAGTTGTTGTTTTTCTTTTTTGATGGAGCTTCCTTTAGTTTGTTAATCTTTGTTTTAAAATGTAAGATTAGGAGGATCACATACCCTAACAATGTAAGAATAAAATACAACGGAGTTTCAAACTGTAATACAGTATATGCATATTTTTGTGTCACTAAAAAACAGCCTAATGACGCTAAACAACCGAAGATTCCACGAATCAGATAATATTGAGTATCTTGTGGCTGTTTTTTTGTAGTATAATGATAGCTTTTGCTAAATCGATATATGCCAGCCCATATATCAAGTAAAATGATAGGTGTCACGATCAATAAAAAATAAAATAAATGGAATGGTGGTGCCAACAAAGGGCCGATAATAAATGGAATAGGAAAAATAAATATTCCAAATAATGTAGTGGAACGATTGTCCATAGTAGGTCGTTCATTTAGATAACGAGTAAGAGCTTTTTCATTATATGGTTTTGTCATGCTGTCTATTTTAACCACCCCGCTACAGTTCCAATCGATTTCCAAAATCCATATTTTACCATATCCTTAATGCTATCATCTTCTCCATCTTTATTCGTATCCGTATTCCATTTGACTCCTTCTGTAAAATAAGTTAATCCAACAGATGCAACAAAACCAGCAGCGGCTACTGCAGCAACCGGTGCAGCTACTGGGAGAACAAAGATTGTTAGTCCAGCAGCAGCTGCTGTTGTACCTACGCCAACTGCGATATCACCTAAAATATCACCAGTAATTTTCGTTTTTGATGCGCCTTCCTCTACATTTGATTTAGTATCAGAGAATACATCAAGTCCGATACTCGCTGCTGTTAGACTACTTTTTAATGCTGCATGGGCCGCACCTTTGACGTTTGCAAATTCAGCAGCTTTTACATAATTGCCTCTCTTCATTTGATCTTTAATATTTGTACGGTCGTATATTTTATATTTAGCACGTAGTCGTCCTGCAGGTCTCTTTTTCCTTTGAATGACTTTTCCATCGGTAATTTTTATCTTCTTATCGTTTCGAATGACTTCGTATCCTTTGAACGTTTTGGCAATGGTCTGACTTACAGCAATTGCTTCGCTGGACGTACCAAACCAATTCATCCCTGCAATAGGTGCATACGGATCAAATTCAGTAGGGTGGAAACCTGCATCTTTTGTATCGTTTTTTACCGTAGAGTCACTTAATAGAGATGTTACAGGAGCCGTTGTTTCTTTTACTTCCGTTTCTAATTTGGAGTAAATTGGTTTTTCTTTGAGCTGATTAATATTATAACTTTCGATACTTAACTCTCCACTTTTAAACATTCCTTCAATTTCACTAATATAATTTTTCATCAATTGAATGTCTTGTTCCACCGTATTAAGTTCATTGGTTTGAGTAGTGTCAAAAGTATTTAGATCTCCAATGGTTTGATTTATTTCTTTATCTGCTCTCTGAATATGACTGTGGAATTGGGCATCACTAAGCCGTGGGGCATAAACAATATCATTCACCTTATCCATGGTACGATTCGCTTCATCCACAAGATCAGTTGTCACGAGTTTTATTTTATTTAGGCCATTTGTTAGTTCACCTTCTAGAAAACTTTGGCGAATAAAACCGCTTGGATGTGATTCTAATTCAGTAGCCGCTGCTTTTATTTTAGTAAGAACTTTTTCATAGTTTTTTAAAGTAAATTGATAAAAGGATAAGATCGGGACATGCCAATCTTGATAAAAGGCACGTATCGCTTTACCGCCTTTACCGTTAAAAGAATCATCGAGACCTGAAAAGTTGTCAATTGAATTTTCAAGTTCTTTAAGCTGATCCATTTGTGATTTGATTTTCTTTAGTAAATCTTCGATACCATTATGTAAAGGGTGAGAATCAAGTGTCTTCATGAGATTGCCTTTACCTCCTAACGTGCCTTAATTGAGGATGAGATGTTTTGATCAGCCTCTTTTAAATGTTGTAAAGACCTTATAACGGATTGATTGTTTTCTTTTAACACTTTTTTATAACTTTGACCTACTTCTTCTAACATGTTGTTCAATTCATTTAATTTATTGACAACTTCTAACTCATTTCCGCTAGCTATTTCTTTCATTAAGGATGTCTCAAATGTATCTGAGGCATTTTCTATTTTGGAGATTGCATCTTCAACATCTCCATAACGAACTTTCATCTCCTGGGTCATAATTTTCCGCCCTTTCTTTTCTTTCTTCCATTTCAAGCCGTGCTTTTTCAGCTGCAATACTACTTTGCAAAGATTGAATTTCAGCATTTATAGACTCGATTTTATTTTCAATTGTCGTAATTGCGGTGTTCAATTGTGTTTGAGAAATATCTTTATATGAAAAGGAGATGTCTTCACGAACTTCTAGAAATTTATTTGCTAACGTCCCTTTCCACGTAGTAGAAGTAAGCTCTGGATCTTTGATTAGTTTTTGATTTTGAATAAACTCACTCTGTAAACCGTCTAACTCAGAGACACAATTTTTTAATCGTATAAGCTGTTCCTGTTTCTCACGAAGTTCTGATTGCAAATATGATAAATAGGACAATAATTTCAGCCCCTTTTTAATAGTTTATTCCGATATGAATGATGAAAAAGTCATGCCCATTTATACATGGTACCAAATGGAAATGTTTTAAAAAATGGGTCTATAATCTTAAATTTTTTAGATGCTAATAGATATGGTTCAGGAACTAAAAAACCCTATAAAAAAGGTAATTTATAAAACATTTACGATCCTTCACTTTATAGATTTTACCGGAGCAAGAAAAGTGGAAGTACTTGCTTTGAATTGGTCAGATATTGATTTTATCAATAAATCTATATCATTTAAGCAGACAATGGTTGTAAAAAAGGGCTGAAACTCTTACATATAAAGTAAAGGGAGGTACTTCTTTTACTTTATATTCCTCTTTAAGTACGTTTTTAATATCTGTCTCAGTAATATCATCGCGATATGATAATTCCGCTAAACGATTACGGTCCATTTCTTCTTCATTCGTTCACCTCTAACTCTGTATCATCTTGAGAAGTTCCACCATACACAGTTTAACAAAGTGACATCTAATTAACCCCGTACTTTTCACCTAATGTATATCAACTGCCCTGACAAGTAAGTAGAGCCAATGATACAGCAATAAGGGT
>NZ_JBALMU010000045.1:0-70377 GCF_036962285.1 Bacillus sp. JJ634 | reverse complement strand
CTATAACTGTAATATAATAGTAACTATTTTCATCTCTAAATAAATGTGATACATTATTATATGTAATTAGTATAAAAAGCCATGTTTCTAGGGCTTTATGGATGAAATTTCCGCTTTTACCAGAGTCCGGATAGTTTATGTCTGTAATATAATAGTAGATATTTTAATCTATAAATAAATGTGATACACTATAATTAATATAATTAAATTAATAATTTGATACAGAAAAGGTGTGTGACTAGGTTGCGCCTTGTCTTGTTTTGACGCGCCTACATCCTTTCTGCAAATCTTAGGGTATAAGGATGGTAAAAATGAGTAATAGAGAAAATAAAACAGATGTTATCTTAATTGGTGCCGGAATTATGAGTGCAACTTTAGGGACACTCCTAAAAGAATTAGTACCAGATTGGAAAATTACAGTGTTTGAGAAGCTTGACAAAGCAGGAGAAGAAAGCTCTAACGAATGGAATAATGCGGGAACAGGGCATGCAGCACTGTGCGAGCTTAACTATACTCCTCAAAAATCGGACGGCTCTATAGATATTACTAAAGCTATCAACGTCAATGAACAGTTTCAAGTTTCAAGACAGTTTTGGGCTCATCTTGTAAATAACGATTTAATCCGTAACCCACAGGACTTTATCATGCCATTGCCTCACATGAGTTTAGTAGAAGGGGAAAAAAATGTAACGTTCTTGAAAAAGCGTTTTGAAGCGCTTTCAAATAATCCGTTATTCCAAGGTATGGAATTTTCTGATGATCCAAAAAAACTGAAAGAATGGATTCCAGTTATTATGGATGGCCGTACATCAAAGGAACCGGTTGCAGCGACAAAAATCGATTCTGGAACGGATGTTAACTTCGGTGCTTTAACGCGCATGTTAATTGATCACTTAAAGAAACAAAACGTTGAAGTTAACTACAACCATCAAGTTAATGATCTTAAACGTACTAGCGACGGCTCATGGGAATTGAAAGTGCGTAATGCTAGCGGTCAAGTCGAACGCCATACGGCAAAATTTGTCTTTATCGGCGGCGGCGGCGGAAGCTTACCTTTACTGCAAAAAACAGGTATTCCTGAAAGTAAACATGTTGGCGGATTCCCAGTAAGCGGAATATTCTTAGCATGTAACAATCCGAAAGTTGTCGAGCAGCATCATGCAAAAGTATACGGAAAAGCTAAAGTTGGTGCTCCTCCAATGTCTGTTCCGCATCTGGATACACGATATATCGATAACAAAAAATCATTGCTATTTGGACCGTTTGCCGGCTTCTCGCCAAAGTTCTTAAAAACTGGTTCTAATATGGATTTGTTAGGTTCTGTAAAACCGAATAATGTCTTGACTATGTTATCGGCAGGTGCAAAAAACATGGCATTGACAAAATACTTGATCCAGCAAGTTATGTTATCGAAAGAACAACGTGTTGAAGAGTTACGCGAGTTTGTTCCGAACGCTAAAAGCGAAGATTGGGATATCGTAGTAGCAGGTCAACGTGTACAAGTTATTAAAGATACTGCTGCGGGTAAAGGTACGCTTCAATTTGGTACGGAAGTTATTACTGGTGCTAACGGTTCGGTTGCTGCATTACTAGGGGCTTCTCCAGGTGCTTCTACTGCCGTTCACGTTATGCTTGAGGTAATCAAAAAATGCTTCCCGCAACATATGAACGAGTGGGAACCGAAACTTAAAGAAATGATTCCTTCTTATGGTAAGAAGCTGTCAGAAAACCCAGAGCTTTTCCAAGAACTTCATGAGGCAACATCTCAGGCGCTTGGTCTAAGCGAAAAATCGTTACAAAAATCAGGTCAAAGCGTATCATAAGTAGTTACGAATTTTTTGAAACTGCAACTCAAAATGTAACGATTTAAAGATATAGAATAGGTGTTCTGCTATTCCGTTAAAAAAGGACTTCTCACTTTTGTGGGAAGTCTTTTTTCGCTTTTGAGAGTGGGAAAAACGTTGCAAATTATTAGTAAGATAAAAATCATTCCAACTCGCGTGTTGAACGTCAACACTTGCGCAATGCGACTAAATTCAAATGTTATACACTTAAATGTTGCTTAATTAACATCGAAATGCACATAATTATTTAGTCTAAATCAAAATTACAAACACAAATTGTTTGAGCTTTCCTGTCATGAAGCCTATTTAAACATCTTGTTATTTTCTCTTGTTTTTACTAAAAAATAGGCATTAATCCAAGAAGCGATTGGAATAATCAGAGCTATACCAATTCCGGCACAAAATATAGATATCATCTCAGCACTAAATACTTTTGAATTTACGATTTCTCCAACAGAATAAGATAAATGTTTAAACCATATAAGCAATCCTAGATATCCTCCAAAGAAGGCAAAAAATAACGTATTCGTATTTGTTCCTAAGATATCCTTCCCGATACTTAATCCAGATGTGAATAAATCTTTCCTGCTAATTAATGGATTATGATTAAATATTTCACGCATGGGAGATGTAATGGAAATGGCAACATCAGTAATGGCACCTATTGTACTCATAATAATCACGGAAGCTCCAATTTTAACAAAATCTACACCGATATAAAGGGAAAATATGCTAAGCTCCTCTATTTCTTCTTCACCAAACCCCTGAATCATAGCATTTCGTGTCACCATGTCAATAAAAAAAAGCAAAATGACAATTGTGATAATAGTGGAAATAAATGCTGTTATTGTTTTACTGTTCATTTCATTAATATAAAATAGGTTAATAAAACTAATCACTGCACATGCAATCAATGTTAAGATAATCGGATTAGCATTTGGATCTGTCATAAAAAGTATGGTAAGAAGTAGAACAACAAAGTTTAGGAATAAAGAAAAAAAAGACCGTGCTCCTTTTTTTCCACCAATAAGTATCATGAGTATAAATAAAATGGCTGCCAGCCACACTAATACATTCATAATTTTGCCCTCTTTCGATTAATGAAAAAAATAGAAGTATATAGACCTATTGGAATAGTTAACACGATTCCAATACCGCCAGCTAGGGCTCGAGCCAATTCTAATGAAAGGTTCATGGAAAGGGTAAACCCCAATGCAGAAGCATTCTTGAAATACAAAATAAGTATTGGAATGGAACCGCTTATATATGCAAAAAACAAAATATTTGTCATGGTTCCCATAATATCCTTTCCAATCTCCATTCCTGAAGTTTTAAGTGCTTTTACTGGTATGTCGTTATTCTTTTCATACAATCCAAAGATAGAAGAAGACATTGTAATGGCTACATCCATTACGGCTCCTAAAGATCCGACGAGTAACCCAGCCATAAACACCATTCGATAAGGATGCGTTAGAAATTGCATTTCTTCATATCGAAGGCCATTTTCGGAAGTTAGCCACATGACAAGATAGGTAATTAACAGCGAAATAAAAGTTCCTAGCAGGGTCGCAACAATAGCTGCATATGTTTTTTCATTAAAGCCGTTAACGAGTAACAAAGAAATGACAGTAAATAAAATAGTACTTACACTGCATATCACTACTAAACTCATGTTTGATGTATTCAGATAAACATCCAATGCATATGACAACAAAACAGCATTGGCTGCCAAACTTATAATAGAAAACAGCCCTTGCTTTTTTCCAACGATAAGTAGAGTAAAGATAAAAATCCATGCTATGATTACAACGTGTTTATCACGTTTTACATCTTTTATGGTTCCAGTTAAATCTGTATTTTCTTCTTTGTTCGTGTCAATCGAAACAAACAATTCATCTCCAACATGGTATTCTTGATCATAAGCTCCGGATGATGAATACTCATTGGTTAAATGGATAAGCCTTCCTTTTTCTTCTCCATTTTTTAACTCTGCTATTATAAGCTGATTGAATAGATAATCTTTATTATCATGTATATCAATCATTTCAGTTGTATCTTCCAAAGTGGTTTTGATGACTTTGGCTATCGGACGTTCATAGAATGAATAATTGTTATTAACAAAAAAAACAGAGGCGGCAAAACAAAGTCCTATTATGATATACAAAAAAATTTGTGTGTAAGTCATTTCTTTAAATTTGTTTACTATAACATTCAAAAAAAAACCTCCAACTATGAGATGGAATTCAGTGTATAAAATTTGAACATACTGTTTTTGGAGATGAATTGGAATTTTTGTAATTGTTTTCAAAAAATGCATTGTTCTAGGTAACAGCGTATCTCTAGCACAGGAGCCTCATCTAACGATGGTACTCAGTTAACAATGGACTTAGAATAGCAGGAAAATTTTCAAACTTCAAGGGAATATCTCCCGATTCGTTTCCTATTATGATTAGGAATGTTAAGGTGTCTGTCCCTCAGTGCTATAATGTTATAGTGAGACGGGGGCAGGTAACGTATCCCAGAGTACAAATTCATAATATAAGCTTTACGGAAATGAAAGATAAACCAGTCGTTACTCTGAAATTCGAATTTTGCGGCATGAATTCTAGTGTGTTTACACAAAAAAAGCAGACTCAAGCCTGCCAACTGCAATGGATGAATTATCTATTATATAAAAGATTTAAGTGATACTGATGATTTGGATTTTCTTTTTTATCGAATTTCTACATTAAGTTTCCTGGCTCTGTTAATGAACCAAAAAAGGTTTTATAAAGATAGACCGCTAGCTGTATTTTTAGGTAATCCTCGTAATGGCTAAAGTCCATATCTAGAATATCCTCAATTTTTTTTATACGGTGATAGAGCGTATTTGTATGGATGTGAAGTTCCCTAGCGGTAGAAGTCATGGAACGGTTATTCTGTACATATGTGAAAAGGGTATGCAGAAGTTCGTCCTTTTTCTCCTGACTTGTCCATAATAGGGAAAACGTCTCACGCAGAAATGAATTGATTTCTTCAGGGGAATGGTTTAAAAAAAGGATGCTAATTCCAATATCCCTGTAATGAAGAACGCCTTTTTTCTTTTGGTTTTTCAAGTGAAGAAGGGCTTTTTCTGCTTTTAAATGATTTTCTTCGGCTTGTCCAGGATAGTAATGTCCTGTGCTAATTCCTGCTCGAGCTACTACTGTAAACCGTTCGTTCCACCATTTTATGCTGTTTTCGATTATTTTTGTAATATATGCTTCGCTGACAGCATCTCGGGCAGAAGAAAAAAAGGTAATTTTATTATTGTAGCTAAAAAGAAGGCTGTTTTCTAAAGTTATTTTCTCTTTCAAATGTGTTAGAAGAAGCAGTGCATCGTTTTCAAGAGAGCGCAGATCGACGTTTCCATCCAATTCAATTAAAGCTGTTTGAAGAAAATAATGATTATCAATTCCTAATTCCTTTGCAGCAATCTCAGCCTGCTGAGGATTTTTTATTTTCAGAAACTGTTGATATGTTTCATAGGTTTTCTTATACATGATTTCAGTCTGTGATCTAAGTTTCATAATTTCAAGAGAAAGAATAGGCGCTCCTTGTTCGATGATAAGTTTATCGAGTTGTGATAGAGGGGCGCTTCCTTCTACAATCAGACAACCCAAGAAAACGGAGCCTGATCTAATCGGATAAATATAGCAATCAATATGAATGGTGTCACAAATTGATACATAAGCTGGCTCAATTTTATTAGTAAAGAGAAAGAAAATATCATCTATCCTTTCAGTGAAATGTTTAATGGGTTGCGGAACGTAATTTCCTTCAAGATAATCCGCATAGATAAAATTCCTTTCCATCAGTTTATTCATTTCTATGATAATAGCTTTTAATCCTTTGTTCTGAACTGATAACTTCGTAAGGTGATTGTGGATTTCTGTTCGCTTTTCTAACAGCGCATTCGTTTCTTGGAGCCTTTGTGATAAATGGGTGACTTCATCTAGGTTTTTCTGCACTTCTGTGTGAAGTTGGGCATTATGAAGTGCGATAGCTGCTTGGGAAGCGAAGCTTTGTAAGAGAAGGAGATCCGTTTCGCTGAGACCATCTTCTATATCAAAGCAATGAAATGTCATAACGCCAATCCGTTTTGTTCCAAATGAAACGGGGACGGCTAAGATAGACTTAATATTTTGGCTATTAGGGTGTGCCTTATTAAGGATATCAAGATTTTCTTTGCTTAAATCGCTCATGCTATTATAAATCTTTTCACTTGTAGTAATTAGCCTTACACAGCCGTCTCTGAAAACTTTCCCTGTAATAGACTCACCTATATTTATTTTAAGGAAGCTGATGTTCTCATTAAAGCCAACATAGGTCTTTATAATCAGTTTATTCGAATGCTCATCATACATTTGTATATAGCCTGCCTCTGCTGTTTCGACTATTTTTAATGCAAAATGCATGATTTTTTTTAGTACTTCATCCAATTCGAGAGTTGAGTTCATTGCCTGGAAGCTTTCCATTAAATTCATTACGTGATACTGTGCCTTTTGATTTTCTAGACTTAATTGTTGAATAAGTGCTTCTTTTCTTTCCATATTCTTGACCCCCATTGTTGATATAAACAATTGATGCGCACTATCATTGTTTGATTACACATTGACCGATATGTATGAAATTATATAATATTTAGTAAATAACCAAAAGTGACAAAAATCACTTTTTTGAAAGCGCTTTCCACTAAATGGAAAGGAAGTTATAGTGGAAAAACTTACAAGGAATTAGAAAGTAAAATTGAAGATCTCTTTTACTACTAGATGAGGCGCCGCTGCTTGGTTAAAAGGAGCGAAACTCGAAAAAACGGTTGCGTACAGCGTTACACGCATTGGTGAAAAGATTATAGGAATTAACTAATATTAACATATTGTAAGGGGAAATTAGACTGTTTGATTTTAGTTAAGATTAATAGTTAACTTTAGGAGGAGGACATTAATGTGCAAAACAACCAAATTAATAATAAAAAGAGGTATGTGATTCTTGCACTGCTATTTTTAGGATGGTGCTTGTCTTATCTTGATAGGATGGCAATGAATGTTGGGATTGTGGAAATTGCAAAAGATTTTAATCTTAGCCCTTCTGTTATGGGGGTTGTGCTGAGTAGTTTTTTTGCTGGCTACGCTTTAATGCAATTGCCTGGCGGCTGGCTTGCTGATAAATTCGGATCCAGAAAAGTAATTGCTATTGCTATTTTGTTTTGGTCAATATTTACCGTTTTGACAGGAATGGCTTGGTCTCTTATGTCTATGATTATGATTCGGTTTATGTTCGGTCTCGGAGAAGGAGCATATCCTGCAGCAAGCTCCAAAGCAATCGCTGATGTTTTTCCTAAAGCAGAGCGAACTAGTGCTCAGACAATTATGATGTCCTCCAATTCACTTGGTGGAGTGATTGCTCCTTTAATTGCTACGCCGTTACTTGTGTGGATTGGCTGGCATAACCTCTTTATCACCATAGGTATATTAGGTGTTTTTGTTGCAGCTTTACTTTGGTATTATTTAAGTCCGAAAAATATGCAGGTCGAAACAGTTGAGGAAGAAACGGTTCAAAAAGCTTCTTTTAAAGATGTTTTAAAAATTCGGACAAGCTGGCAGTTGGCCATTATGTGGTTTGGAGTAAGTACAGTCGTATGGGGACTCATTTCATGGATGCCTCCTTATCTTGTAAATGTGAGAGGTCTTGATTTGATGTCTATGGGGATGCTGACGTCAATTCCTGCACTTGCTGGGGCTGTCGGTGTTATTATTGGCGGACAACTTATTAAGTCTTTATTAAGCGGCAAAGAAAAATATCTTGCAATTGTAAGCTTTATCATCATGATTGTATCTCTTTATTTGTTATTCAACGCACCGTCTGTTTCACTAGTTATTACGTATCAAGCTATATGTATGCTTTTTCATGGCCCAATTGTGGCTATCATATTTAGCCTTCCGCATAAAATGTTCTCAAAGAACGTTATTGGGTCTACATTTGGGATGATTAATCTTGGCGGGATGATTGGGGCATTCCTTGCACCAATGGTTATGGGCTATTTAATTGAAGTTTTTAATGGATTATATGTATCCGCATTCATGTATATCATTGCCTGTGCTGTTTTAGGTATTTTTGCGGCAGCGGGGCTTATAACGAAAAAGAATCTTTCAAGCGAAGCTCATGAGGGGACTCGCGACGAAACCGTTATATAATTAAGTAAAGTCACGTTTGTTCAGAGACTGGGTGTTTGTCCATTTGGATAAAAAGTCTAAAGACTCATAATGTACCTAGTAAATCGAATTGATTATGAAGTTCCTGACCAGGGTCTAATTTTAGTATAGTAAGTGAACCAACTTCATTTAATCTTCCGCAAACAGGCGCACTTCTTAAGTAAGAAGGCGTCTTCTTTTTATAAGAATAAAAGTCGGTGGATTTGCGGAAAAAGGGAATTTCCACTTTAGTATAGTTGAAGATTTATTTTATTTATTATTTGAGAGTATCTTGAAAGTAATCTGCAAATGATAAATAAAACAAATCATTCCCTTTACCTAAATGAATAATGGAGGTTCACCTATGGAAACAACAAGTTATAAAGGCACAAATAAAATGATTATTGGTATTGTGTTTGGGGTTATCACTTTTTGGCTCTTTGCTCAGGCAATGGTCAATGTTGTTCCGGCCGTGCAGAAAGATTTAGGCATTTCACTTGGCACATTAAATATTGCAATCAGTTTAACGGCTTTATTCTCGGGAATGTTTATCGTTGCTGCTGGTGGGTTAGCAGATAAAATTGGTCGAAAAAAAATGACGTATATCGGGTTAAGCCTAAGCGTTATCGGATCGCTGTGCCTTGTATTAGCACAAGGATCTGTTTTATTGATCATCGGCCGTGTCATTCAAGGACTTTCAGCGGCATGTATTATGCCTGCAACAATTGCGTTAATGAAAGCTTATTTTGAAGGAGCAGAACGTCAGCGTGCTCTTAGTTTCTGGTCTATCGGATCTTGGGGCGGATCAGGAATTGCTTCTTTCGCGGGTGGTGCAATCGCAACTTATATGGGATGGAAATGGATTTTCATCTTTTCTATCATATTCTCTTTACTCGGTATGTGGCTGATTAAAGATACTCCAGAAAGCAAAGGTGAATCAACAGGTGCTTTTAAATTCGATTACACTGGATTAGTCATTTTTATCATCACAATGCTTGCTCTAAACGTTTTGATTACTTTTGGTGCAGATTTAGGCTGGACAAGCCTGCTTACAATCGGTCTTGTCATTGTTACAATCATTGGAGCAATTGTGTTCTTCAAAGTTGAAAAAAGTAAGGATATCGTACTCATTGATTTTTCTTTATTTAAAAATAAACCATATTCTGGTGCGACTTTCTCTAATTTCTTGTTAAATGCGATTGCTGGAACTCTTGTTGTAGCAAACACTTATGTGCAAGTAGGTAGAGGATTTAATGCATTTCAATCAGGGATGTTATCATTAGGTTATTTAGTAGCAGTGTTAGCGATGATTCGCGTCGGAGAGAAGATTTTACAAAAAGCAGGTGCAAAATCGCCAATGATTTGGGGAGCTCTCATTACAACGGTTGGTGTAGCCCTTATGGGGTT
Source organism: Bacillus sp. JJ634 (assembly GCF_036962285.1). Classification (NCBI taxonomy): domain Bacteria; kingdom Bacillati; phylum Bacillota; class Bacilli; order Caryophanales; family Bacillaceae; genus Bacillus; species Bacillus sp. JJ634. Next base: position 60,914 of record NZ_JBALMU010000045.1, on the reverse strand, counting down.
AACTTTTTTACCTGATGTTATATATACAGTGATTGTCTTTATTGGATTTGCTTTGTTTGGACTTGGACTAGGGATTTATGCGACTCCATCAACAGACACATCTGTATCTAACGCACCTTCAAACAAAGTCGGTGAAGCTGCTGGAATCTACAAAATGGCAAGCTCACTTGGCGGAGCGTTCGGTGTTGCGATTTCGGCAACTGTTTATAGTTCGATTGCAGCGATTGGTAGTCTTGAAACCGCAGCTACTGCAGGGATTATCGTAAATGTGATATTCGGTGTACTTTCTATTCTTTCCATTATGTTTATGGTTCCTGGAGATACTGGAAAAAAAGAAACCGAAAAATCATCTAAACAAATAAGAAAGCCAAATCCTAGTCAACCAAATCCAATTCATTAAAGAATTCAGAGTATTGATTTCGAACAGTTAGAGGGGATTATTAAATGTTATTAGACGAACTAATGAAAAAATTAGATGAAAAAAAGGATCGTATCATTGAGATTCGCCGTTATCTACATGAACATCCAGAACTTTCTTTCCAAGAAGAAGAAACAGCTAAATATATCAGCGATTTTTATACGGACGTGCCAGTGGATTCCGTTGAAACAAACTTCGGTGGTGAGCGCGGTGTCGTTGTAACCATTAAAGGTTCGAAGCCCGGAAAAACAATTGCTATTCGTGCCGATTTCGACGCCTTGCCAATTAAGGAAGAAACGGGGCTGCCTTTTGCATCAAAAAACGAAGGGGTTATGCATGCTTGTGGTCATGATGGTCATACAGCATACATGTTGGTGTTAGCTGAGACATTAGCTGAGTTTAAAGATCAATTAAAAGGTACGATTCGAGTTATTCACCAGCCAGCTGAAGAAGCTCCTCCAGGCGGCGCGATTGGTATGATTAAAGCGGGTGTCCTTGATGGTGTAGATGCAATCATTGGAATTCATGTAATGAGCAACATGAAAACAGGTCATATTTATTACAGAAGCGGGAACACGCAAACAGGAAGATCCTATTTTAAATTAGTTGTTCAAGGTAGAGGGGGACATGGATCATCACCTCATCTAGCAAATGATGCTATTGTTGCAGCAAGCTCATTCGTGATGAATTTACAAACAATAGTCAGCCGTCGAATCAATCCATTTGATACAGCTTCCGTTACCATTGGTAATTTTGATGGAAAAGGTACATTTAACGTAATCAAAGATGCCGTTACAATTGAAGGAGATGTTCGAACAATGTCTCCCGAAACTCGGGAAATTGTAGAAACCGGGGTGCGTGCGTTTGCGGAAGGATTAGAAAAATCATATGGAGTAAAATCTACTCTTGAATATAACAATGATTATCCTGTTCTATATAATGATCCTGACGTAACGGAGCATGTACATCAAGCCCTAGAACAAGCTTCCATTCCAGAAGTAGAAGCTGTTTTGGAGACACCGCCACAGCCGCCTTCAGAAGATTTTGCTTACTATCTTGAAAAAATACCAGGATGTTTCTTCTATGTCGGTGCTTGTCCTGATTCAGGTGAAGCCTACCCGCATCATCATCCTAAATTTGATATCAATGAAAAAAGCCTTATCATTAGTGCTAAAGCTATGGCTGCTGTTGTAGCTTCTTACTGTGATGGGAACGAAACGTAAGAGGATTTCATCTGAATAAAGAAAATAAAAATAGCTCCATTATGGAATATTTAATTTCCTCAATGGGGCTATTTGATATTATTCTAGAAATAGTTATGTGAAAATTCATTATGAATGTCATAAATTATCCCTTACCCATTAATGCAAGGATATGATTCCGTGATATTAGAATGTGATATAGAACTTGGTGGAACAGACCAGCATTTCAACATTTTGATGGGTAGACATTTTCAGGAGAAGTTCGGAAAAGAGAAGCAAGTGGCCTTGTTAATGCCATTATTAGAGGGGCTTGATGGTGTCGAGAAGATGTCTAAATCAAAGAAAAACTACATCGGTATTGATGAGAGTCCACAAGAAATGTACGGAAAAGCGATGTCCATCCCAGATGAATTAATGAATAAATACTTCGAATTAGTAACAGATTTTACTCCTGAGCAAATTCAGTCAGTGAAAGGTCAAATTGAAACAGGTCAATTGCACCCAAGAGATGCAAAAATGTTACTTGGTAAGACAATTGTTAGAATGTACCACGGAGTAGAAGCAGCTGAAAAAGCAGAACAGCATTTTATCTCAGTTTTCCAACAAGGGTTATTACCTGATGAGATTCCAGCGGTAGTATGGGATAGAAACACGGAAGTCCCTGTCATAGATGTACTTGTTGAATTGCAATTATTAAGCTCCAAAAGCGAAGCCAGAAGAATGATTGAAAACAGAGGGGTAAAAATAAACGGAAATAAGGTAGAAGATACGAGGCTGCAAGTTTCGATTACTGATGGACTAATCATACAAGTTGGGAAACGTAAATTTGTAAAAATTAAAACATTATAAAATATGATATAAAGGTACGGCTTAAAGTTGTACCTTTTTTTCAGCCTTGTTAGTTTAGTTCAATAAGGTAAACTTATGAATTTGTATAAATAACCTATAATTTTCTTTATGTACTGGGGTTGATATGTTAAAAAAGAAAGGGGAATTATAATGAGAATTTTTGATACACATTTTCATATTATTGATTTTGATTTTCCAATTATCGAAAACCAAGGATATTTGCCGCCTAGTTATGTTGTAGAAAATTATCAAAATGAAACTGCTGATTTAAATGTATTAGGTGGAGCTATTGTATCTGGGTCATTCCAAGGATTTGATCAAGAATATTTATTAAAGGCACTAAAACAACTGGGTTCAACATTTTGTGGCGTAACACAATTACCTTTTACAGTGACGGACGAAGAAATACTACATTTAAATGAAAATGGAGTAAAAGCATTACGCTTTAATATTAAAAGAGGTGGTTCAGAAGATTTATCGAAGCTGGATTACTTTGCTAGAAGAGTTCATGATTTAGTAGGATGGCATAGTGAGCTTTATATTGATGCAAAAGAGTTACCTGAAATTGCATCTATTATTGGAAAATTACCGGCTATATCAATCGACCATTTAGGGTTATCAGAAGAAGGACTACCGCATTTATTAAAACTAGTTGATAAAGGGATACATGTAAAAGCTACTGGTTTTGGTCGTGTAGATTTGAATGTTAAGAATGCCTTAAAATTGATTTATGAAATTAATCCAGAGGCTCTTATGTTTGGAACAGATTTACCATCTACAAGAGCAAAAAGACCTTTTGAGCATGGAGATATTGAATTGATTCAACAGCTATTTGATGAACAAGCCGCCGATAAAATCCTGTATACGAATGCTTTCAAATGGTATTTCAAGTAATGTAGCTTTTATTAGATTTGGAATGAGTACACTTAAAGTACGGGGAGCATTAGTTAAAGAAGAATGAAGTGAGTTTAGGTTGGAGAACTTCTTATAGTTATTCCATTGAAGGATGCTTATCTTCAATAAGATATTTCTTTTTACATTACTGAGGAATTGGGAGTTTAACTCAGAGGTATCCTTAACGTTGTTAATCTGCGTTTTGCTAATGGTACCCGATACTTTAAAAGTTTAGGGGAGAATTATATATTTTTATAATGAAATAAAGGGAGATTTCTATGCAGAAGAAAATCATATTAACAGGGTATGGTACCGTTGCCAAAGAGCTAATCAAACTGATTATTCACAATGGAGCTTTGATGAAAGAAAAATACGGCTTTGACTTACTCGTAACCGGAATCGTTGGCAGTAAAGGAATGATTTACGAAGAAAAAGGAATCAAGCTTGAGAGCTTGATTGATTTCGGAACGGGTTCGGAAGCACTTTCGAGATATTCGGAATATTTCAAGCTCCCTTTTACTGAACCAATTTTTCAAGGAGATGTCCTGATCGAGTGCTCTCCGACAAATATAGAAACGGGAGAACCAGCACTTGGCTATATTCAGAAATCTATCGTGAATGGGATGGATATTGTCTCTGTTTCAAAAGGAGCACTTGTAAAGTCATTCAATAAAATTAAAACACAAGCAGCCAAGTATGGTAGTCGATTAAAATACAGCGGCGCAACCGCGGCAGCCTTACCAACGTTTGATATCGGAGAATATAGTTTGGCAGGATGCACGATTACTCGTATTGAAGGCATTTTAAATGGAACCTCCAATTTCATTTTAGCAAGCATGAGCGAGAACAATTTATCTTTTGAAGAAGCGCTAAAAATTGCACAGGAAAAAGGAATTGCGGAAGCAAACCCTGCTTTAGATGTGCAAGGATTTGATACGGCTTGCAAAATTCTCCTCCTCGCGAATGGATTTTTCGGAAGCAGCTTATTAATGGACGATGTAAAAATTAAAGGCATTGAACAAGTCACTAAGGAAGACATTCAGGAAGCTAAACAAAATGGCCGTACGCTTAAGCTTCTAGCTAGTGCTTACAAAGAAGCTGGGAATGTAATCGTAGAAGTAAAACCATGTCAGCTCGAAAGCGAGCATCCTTTAGCTCATGTCAATGGAACAAATAAAGGTGTCGTTTTTGAAACAATCGAAATGGGAGCCGTTTGTGCAACTGGAGGAGCATCTCACCCAAGAGGAGCAGCAGCGGCAGCATTAAAGGATGTCATTAATCTATATAGAGAAACGAATTAGACCTGTTCCGATTTCGATAGTATTTTGGAGCAAGTAAGTTAGGAGCGGTCTGTTCGAAAAGCTTATTCTTTCTAAATAATTGAATAAAAAGGAAATGGTTCTATTATGTCGAATTAAGGGTGATGCAGAAGATTTTGCAAAACATCATTGTTTGTGGAGGAAATAGCTTTGGATACTATTACACACACACTTTTTGGACTTTCATTATACGGTTCAATTCAGAAAGATAAGATGGATAGAAGGACAAAAATGGCTTATTTATTCACTTCTGTTGGAGCGAGTCAAATTCCTGATAGCGATGTGATTTCTCAACTATGGGATACAGAAGGGCTTTATCAAATGTGGCATCGCGGCATTACTCACTCTATTTTTCTTACCCCGATATGGGCTTTATTATTCTATGTCTTGTGTCTGCTTTTCTTTAAAGTGAAGGATAAGCGGTTATTTTTTCTAGGATGGCTTGCGGTAGTTATACATAATACCAGTGATTTGTTTAATGCTTGGGGGACGGGGTATCTTGAACCATTTTCTCAAACAAGAATTACATTTGGAACCATCCCGATTATTGATTTTGTTTTCTGGGTTATTATTGGCAGTGCTTATTTGTTATCAAAGAAGACGACGATTCTGAAGAAACCTTATTATTTTCGCGCAGCTTGGTTCTTAATAGTTCTTCATGTTAGCCTGCAAAGTGTACAAGGGTATTATTACTATCAAAAGTACAATCAAGATTATGAGCAAATTGCTTTATCAGCTGGTTTTATCCCTACTACCTTTCAGGTCATTACTAAACAAGAAGGAGTCGTAACCATCTTTCAGGATGGAATCTTCCAACGTAAAGAAATCCAATATGTACTTGAATCTAAAGAGGATGCAGACCTGGATTATTTATTCTCAAAAAGCCCAACAGCCAAAACTCTCTACCAATGGTCACCATTTGTAGTCATCATTGATGATGATAAACAACTTGGAATTTATGATCCGAGATTCTACCGAAACGGCCAATCCTTCCTCTATGAATACATTACACATTAACGCTTAAAAGTACCTAGGGACTGTCCCCAAGTACTTTCGCCCAAAAGGCTTCGCATTGCGTACATGGAAAAGCCTCTTACTAAAGTGCCAGTGAACCAAAAATAAATCTAGCCAGTCACTAAATTTTCATCGCAATAGTTATTAATCAGAGCTGTCTTCAAGACAGCTTTTTCTTGTTCAACTGGCGGGGGAGGTTAGCTTAAATAAGAAGAAGCACCAATAGGTAATTCTAAATATCATGGTATTAATTAACTTAATGCACTTTTGATTGCGATTAATATTAAATACAAAGTTCCATTCTGTTAGAGCTTTGCATCAATGTCTTGGTTCATTGCCAGTTTTGATGTTACATCCTTTCAACCTTTTTAAAATTCTCATTGTTCATGTAATGATTTAATTCTTTTTGGACTAATCATATGCTTTTTAGAAAATAATTATAAGAGTAAGGAAAAATGGTTGGGTGGTTACGAAATGCATATTTTCCAGGCATTGTTGTTTTTACTGGCAGCTATGAGATGGGGAGATTGGAGAAATTGGCGGAGATATTACCCTACTATTTTATTTTTTATTGGTGGCGACCTTTTGAAGAACGCTTTACTCCATGACCATCGTTGGTGGGTATATCAAGAAACGATATTTGGAGAGAGGATATTGTTTGGACATTTAGTTATCAATCTCCTCATCATGGCAGTCATTTATCCCTCTACGATCATAATTTATCTGGGGAAATTTCCTATTGAAAAGAGTAAACGAATCTTCTGGATTCTTTTTTGGGTCCTTATTTACATTACCATGGAATCCATTAATCTTTACTATGATGTAATCGATTATTACCATGGATGGCATATTTGGTGGTCAGTAATTTTTGATATTGTTATGTTTACTATTCTTTGGATTCATCATAGTAGACCACTGTTAGCTTGGGGATTTTCCATTACATGGCTCATTATTTTATGGAATATTTTTGATTTATCCTATACCTTGTTGAAATAAGGGGCGTTTATGAATATATCGATCGTATCATCCATCACTTTACTCATTCTCATTTCTTTTTGTGTTACCCCTAAAAAAATGCATATTTTTGAAATAATTTTTATTTGGCTTATCGTATGGCTGCTCACTCATTCGTTAGCTTGGATTATATACGTGAATTTAACTTGGATAAAAGTATCGACGAAATTAGCGGATTTTTCGATTTATTTTTTTGATAGATTAATTCTTTCTCCGCTTCTAGTAGTGATTTTTTTTGAGGTTTCATTGAGGTTCAATCGAAAAGCAGAAAAATGGGCCATTCTTTTGGTGGCCATATTAATTTTAATGTTTACTGAATATGGTTTGTTTAAAATGGGAGTTTTTTATGATGTTAAGTGGAATATTGTCTATGCTTTTATTGAAAATTCCTTTATCCTGCTCGTTTCTTATTTTTTATGGACGAGATTTAGGAGAAAATTTATTTAAAAGGAGTTTTGGTACCCATGTTTTTATATTTACCGAAACACTTTGATGAAAATGAATGGTTCATTATCATTATTCTGGTTTTGAGTATTTTCTTGGTGAGACTGCCTAAAAGAATGCCTACCGAAGTTTTTTACTTAATCGTCCTATTTATTATGGCTGTTCCAAGCATCATCGACTATAGTATTGCTGCGATGCCTCCTTATGATCTATATCGAATGAATGATTCGGAGAAGCTGGAAGTGTTTGATATTCTATTAATTGGAGTTTATATTCCATTTGGGTATCTCTGTGTGTATTTTTATGAATGGTTTCAACCGAAGCAAATGAAGAGTGTACTTTATATTTTAAGTTGGGCCCTCTTGGCTACTTGTTTTGAATTTATCATGGTAAAATTACATATCTTTACTTATCATGGATGGAGTTTGGCCTATTCTTTTCCCACCTATTTGTTCATTATTTCTCTATTCTTATCCTATTATGAGTTTCTTCTTTTCCACTACAAGAAAAAGGTTGAGTGCAAACTTCATCATAAAAACACTTAACATTGTAGTTGCAGGGTTTCTTTACCAAAAATACTCTTTCTTTATAAAAAACGCTAGTATGCTGATTTTTGCTTCAAAAGCATATCGAATTCAAAAAGGGACTTTGACGCTTGTAGCTGCTATGTAGCAGCTTTTTTTGCTTACTAAACAAAGGGGCGGCAGAATAGCCGAAGAACCACCTGGAACATATGATATTTGCAGTATTTGTTTTTTTGTTGAAATGATAACAAATAGCGTATAGAGAAGAATACGGCTACATAATAAAGCCATATTCTTCAAGGTTACCTGTAGCTTATAAGGGCATTCTATTGTTAGCGAAACTTTCACATAACATCTTAAGTTTTAGAAAGGAGAGAGGTGGATGGAGTCACTCTGGCTAGAGTATGCGTGGACATTGTTAATTCTAATTGGATTAGAAGGATTGTTATCGGCTGACAATGCCCTTGTACTAGCGGTTATAGCCAAGCATTTACCTGAAAGTCAGAAAAAAAAAGCTATAAATTACGGAATTATTATGGCCTTCGTTTTCCGATTTGCTGCACTTTTTGCCATTTCTTTTATCGCAAACGTCTGGCAGGTACAGGCGATAGGAGCAGCTTATCTTCTTTACTTAGGCTTAAAGCATATCATTCAGGCGCGGTTCGGAAAAGAAAATGAGAATATTCATAAGGACGATGAAAAGGAATCCGCTGGGAAAGGTTTTTGGCCCACAGTAGGGAAGATTGCTGTAGCTGACCTCGCTTTTGCGATTGATTCGATTCTAGCTGCGGTTGCTCTTGCCCTTGGTCTTCCAGATTCACCGCTTGATGACTTCGGGGGCATGGATGGAGGACAGTTTATTGTTGTTGTTCTTGGAGGGCTTGCTGGTCTTATCTTGATTAAGTATGCAGCTACCTGGTTTGTGCAACTTCTCGATAAACGTCCAGCATTGGAGACAACAGCATATGCAATTGTTGCCTGGGTCGGTGTCAAACTTGCTGTCATTACTCTTGCTCACGAGGATATTGGTATCTTAGATCATCATTTTCCGCATAGTACCGTTTGGACTCTGATCTTCTATGGAGTATTAGTTGGTATTGCTCTAATCGGTTGGTTTGCGCCAGGTAATAAGTCGGTAAATCCTAAAAGGTGACAAAGAATTCATGCGTATAAGCCTATATGAGGTTTCCGTTAAACACTGGTACTTTTTTCGCCGCTTTGTGGAAAGCAGGTTTTTGTGGCTTATAGGTGGCTATCGGGTGCGTTGATTTAAGCAGGATGAACGCACTTTTTCATGGAACGTCACAGTTCAATTAGAAAAGCATATATGTTTAGTTGATTATACGCTAGTTAAAAAAGGTTGTCCTTGGGACAACCTTTTTTAATTAATACCTAATCATTCACCTAGCTTTTATTCTGAAAAAGCTTTTGAATACTGAACGACACCTTGCACATTTTCAAGAGAATTCTTTGTTAATTCTAGAGCCATAAATATTTCATCAGGCACCTCAAATGGAGCTTGTATATTCCATAAGCTCGCTGGTTTAAAACCAAACTTTGGATAATAGTCTTTATGTCCTAAGACGATTACTGAACTAAGCCCGTGCTCTTTTGCATTTTTTAATGCAGTATGAATTAATTGACTCCCAATTCCTTTTTTCTGATAATCAGGTGCAACAGAAACTGGAGCAAGTGCCAAAGAATCGACAGCGTTATTACCATCTACAATTTTTATTTTAGATAACAGAATATGCCGCACAATGTCTTTGTCTTGATTTAATGCAACTAATGAAAGTTCAGGAATAAATGCCTCTGATTTTCTAATCCGATTTACAAGTACGTGTTCTTTCTTGTCGCTATATTCTTCATGTAAAAAGGCTTCTTTAACAATTTCTTCAGTCGTATTATATTCTTCAGTGAGTTCTTGTCTAATTAAGATATCCATTTATAGTCTCCTATTCTTTTTGGTGAATGACACCTTTTTTATATCTATAAATGGCACTTCCTTAATGCACGAAGTCATTAAGAAAGTTTACTCACCCAGTTCTAAACATAAGTTTAACAAACAAAAACCTCCAATTTAGTATGTACTCATTTTATAGAGTGATGTTGTTGGGGTCAACCTCGACTATAACCCCCAGTCTAGCTTTAAAATATCGTTAAGAATTTGAAATTTTTCAAACCCAATTTTATCGATGATTTTTTTTTCGAGATTTGCCTTTAAGGCTTCATTTTTCTCATAACATTCTTCGCCTAGTTGAGTTAACTGTATACACTTATCTTTTTTGTTGTTTTCTAAGCTGCTAACTGTGACTAAACCTTTTGATTCAAGTCTTTTTATGAATTTATGTGTTGCTTGCCGGGAAATGTCAACATGTTTTGTGACATACGAAATAGTTGGCCGCTTTTTATAAATTCTAGCCATAATAAACCATTCAGAATTCGATATATATATGTCACTAGTATCATTCCATAATTTCCCAGTAATACTTCGAAGTTGAACATGTCGCTCGCTTAATGAGTCAATGAAATCTAAGTTTTGTAATTCTAAATCCAACCATTTCACCTCATTTATTTTCTTCAGTTATTATACGAAGGTCTTTTTAGATTGTCAACAAAGTTGACGATTTGTGAGAAGTATAATAAACTATTTTGTAAACCATGTTGACAATTATAAAGATAGGAGTAATGATGATGTTTAATATTGGAGATATGATTATCTATTCAACACATGGATTAAGTCAAATTGATGATATATGTGAAAAGACTTTTTCTAATGTAACTAGAACCTATTATGTTTTGCGTCCTCTTGCAGAATCAAGTTTAACAATAAGTACCCCCGTCGATAATGATAAAGTAATTATGCTTAAGTTGTTGAGCCGTGAAGAAGCGGAAGAACTTCTACAATCCTTTAAACTTCCGGGGACGAGCTGGATAGAAGATGTTAAAAAACGTAATAAGAACTATCGAATTATGGTGAACACAGGGAATCGCAAGGAGATTGCTCAAATAGCTAATACTTTGATGCGGAAAGAACGTGAACTCAGCCTGAAAAAACAGAAACTTTATGATCAAGATCGTAAGCTTTTACATACCATTCAAAACTTATTATTTAAAGAGATATCAGCGTGTTTGGATACTTCTGTTGAAGAAATATTGGAGCAGGTTAACGATATGATAAATGAGTAGTGTAGATTTACCAATAATACTAATTAGTTTGAATATACTAAGAACGTGTTTTAATCAAAATTCATGTTGAACTTTTTAGTTAATAAAAAATTTATAAAAAAAAAGCTTACATCATAGAAAAAAATTTTGTTATAGTAAAACAGACCGGTCGGTATGGTGGAGGTGTACTACGGAAATGGATACAAAATCGCTGATAATCGAAATCGCGACAACTCTTTTTCAGCAAAAAGGATATAAGGGCACAGGATTAAATGAAATCTTAAAAGTATGTAATATTACAAAAGGTTCGCTCTATCATCACTTTCCGAATGGAAAAGAAGAATTACTCATTGCTTGTCTTCAGTCAATGGAAGAAGCAATTACTACAGACATTGAGGATATTTTCAAACGAAATCAAAGTACTCAAGAAGCTATACAGGCAATGATTGAGAAATTAGTAACTGACTTTGATCGAGAAGGTACGCTTACTGGTTATACATTTAGCAGTATGGTCAGCGAGATGGCATCACTAAGTGAACCAGTCCGAAATGCTTGTTCGGGTCTTTACACAAAGATTCAAGGGATTTACTGGAACAAGTTAGTAGCAGATGGGTTTTCAACAGAAGCGGCTCATTCGATTGCCCTCATGATGACGGCTTCTATTGAAGGTGGAATGATGCTTTGTTTAACACAAAAATCAAGTGAACCTCTCAAAATTATTTCTCATGTATTACCCAATTTATTGAAGGAGAATGGATAAATGAAACAACAACTCAAGGCCGACTCGATAACGGAGCAACAAACGAAAACAGAGCCGGAAACGAAACAACAATTTAAAACAGGACCAATTATGGCTGCTCTTTTAGTGGCAGGTTTTGTCGGACTTTTTAGTGAAACAGCCTTAAATATTGCCTTAGGACAATTAGGTCAATTATTCCAAGTGGACCCTACAACCATCCAATGGCTGGCAACAGGGTACTTTTTAACATTAGGGATTTTAATACCAGTAACAGGTATTTTGATGCAAAAATTTACAACAAGACAAATGTTTTTGACTTCTATCATGCTAACCATTATCGGTACAGTTCTAGCAGCAACAGCGCCCGCATTTGGAGTTTTATTAGCGGGACGTATTATTCAAGCGGCGGGATTAGCGATTAATTTACCTTTAACACAAAACGTTATTTTTGCGATATATCCACCACATAAACGAGGCGGCGCTATGGGAGTTATGGGCTTAGTTATGTTAGCTGGTCCAGCATTAGGCCCAACAATAGCGGGACTTATTTTAGATACATTATCATGGAGCTGGATTTTCTGGGTTCAAGTACCTTTCTTACTGTTTTCTCTTATTTTCGGATTCATGTATTTACCGAATGTTAATGAAGTACGTAAAGTTTCAATTGATGCATTATCTGTTATTCTTTCGACGATTGGATTCGGCGGTATTGTTTATGGATTTAGTGTATCTGGTGTTAATGGTTGGACGAGTGCAACGGTTCTTGGTTCTATCATTATCGGACTTGTCGCAGTTATTCTTTTTGCGGTTCGTCAAATGAAAATGAAGACTCCTATGATGAATTTAAGAGCTTTTAAATATCCAATGTTCGTTCTTGGAGTGTTTATGAGCTTTATAACATTCTTCAATATGTTGTCTATGCTTGTTATTTTACCAATGTATATGCAGCTGGCATTATTAATAGCTGCATTTACAACAGGTCTTATCCTTCTGCCAGGTAGCTTACTGAACTGCGTATTAGCTCCAACCATTGGTCGTTTATTTGATAAATATGGACCAAAAGCAGTGATCACGCCTGGAACTGTTCTAGTAGCCATCGCTTATGGCATCTATTCACAATTTGGTACAGAAACGGCGTTATGGATGGTTGTAGTTACTCATATTGTCATGATGTTAGGGATTGGAGCGGTGCTTGCTGCAACACAAACAAATACGCTGAATTCTCTTCCAAGACAGTATTATCCAGATGGAATCGCTATAACTCAAACGATTCAACAAGTAGCTGGCGCTGTTGGAATTGCGGTAATGGTATCGGTTTTATCAGCTAAACAAACTAGTTACTTAGCAACAACTGCGAATGAATTACCGCAAGCAGCAGTAGCGGGATCATCATTTGTGTTTACAATCGGTCTAATATTAGCGGTCATTAATTTTGTATTGTCATTATTCATGAAAAAGCCCAATTAACTTAAAGATAAAAGTTTAACGGAAAAAAGTTATCCCTTATGGGATAACTTTTTTCTGTGTAGTTAAAGAAAGACAAAGGTTTCCTAATGTGATGGATAGCCGTCAACCTAAATATAGAAAGAGAGCTTATAATATCTATTTGGGAGTGGTTTTAAATAGTTAAATAACCTCCTGTTAGGTGCGACTGACTCCTAAGTTACGGGGCTTTGCGGTTATTTGGATTTTCCTTTCCTCATTGCCTTGTCAAGTAATGTAGCGTTTTCTAAACCACTATCACTAAATGCGTTATCGCTGTCTAAGTTATTATCGATTGATCCTTCATCCATACTATCATTGAATTGGCCTTGAGATTTCGTTGTTTTATTGTCATTGTTAACTTCTGGCATAAAATTTCCTCCTTTTAAATATCACGAGATCGAAAGTTCATTCCAAACATTTCTTCTATGCGTCTTTGGGTATTTTTACTTTATCCATTTTGCTCTCTAAAAATGTATATAAAAACTGAATGTTTAACAGGCTATGACAGAGACATTAATTTATAGAGATTTTTGTCGAGGGAATGCCCATTTTTAATCAATAATTAGGATTGTAATTACAGTCTTTTCGAATTTTCATTTAATAACTGTTCTTTTAAGAATTTTATTGAGGTGAGATGTTCGTGCATGATGACCATAGAGATTATATAACCGTTGAGGATGAGAAAGGTAACCGTAAAGATTATGCGATTGAGGCATTATTTGATATGAAGGAAGAATCTTATGCTCTCCTAAAGGGAGAAGAGGAGACGATTGTCATGAAAGTCGAGGGAGAAGAGGGGAACCAGTATTTATTAGGGATATCAGATCCTTTAGAAAGTGAAGCGATTTTGGATGCATACCAAATTGCGGTCGAAAATGCACAGGACAGATAAAGGAGATTTGATTTAGGGCACTTGTAAAAGGTATACCCATAATCGAAACAAAATGAAAAGGAGGATGATTATTTTATGAAAAGTCAGCGAATCCCGGAACATAAACTAAATGTTACGAGCACAGTTGGCCAAGCCCTTGAAAATATGGCGAACAATGTGTCATCTAATACAATCAATAAGGAAAAAAAACAATCTACAACATCACAGATCCATTCAAACGAAGTGAAGTAAATCTTTCAACTTAAGAAGAATTACCGTTAATAAGTGATCATTTGCACACAACACCTTCCGAACTTGCAACGGAAGGTGTTCTATGTTTATAGAACAAGATGTAAAAAATTAATTTTGTATCGTCTTTACTTCCGAAAAAGCTTAATGATGTAAAGTTAAAATCTTAATTGAAAAAATAGAAATAGAGAGTAGGAGTTGTCTAGCTTTCCTATTTTCCTGTCTGAACAGTATAATCAGGAATAGGAGTTGAGATATATGAATAAAAAAGACATTGCTAATATTCGAAAGCAATTTAAAGTAGATAACGACCATCTTATGAACATTCGTGAAATCTTTAATGTGTATGTTAGGAAAGAATCAGGTGAGATTTATCATCATATCAGTCAACCATTTCAAATGTTAGAACAGGAAGCACAAGAATTATTTTTGGCCAACTTTAAAAAGGTTTTAACGGGTCAGCTTGATGCCAAACTGTTTAAGCTGAAATTTCAACGAGATGTGGAAGGCAGCACACAAATGATTCTCTTCGAAGGATTACAGGCGGAAACAACAGAAGATTGGAAAGAGAACATGCTGCAAATTGTCGGGAAAATGTTTGCTCATGCTGCTTATGAATTTGATACGGTCGTGACGTTTATTCGAGGGGAATATCGAAAGCCGACTCGGAAACGGGATTTGGAATCTGGAGAAGGCGGGGATGATGCAGTCTATTCCAACGAGTTTATCCTTTGCAGTCTCAATAAAACCGATCAGCCGAAAAAAACCTTGGTGTTTGATTATATAGAGAGAGAATTCAAATCGAATAATCTATTTGATCCAATTGTTAATTTAGAATCTCCATTATCAGGCTTCCTGTTTCCTGCTTTTAATGACAATGCTGCAGATGTAAATCATATTCTATATTGTGCAGGGAAAGCGAACCAACCAGATGAACGATTTATTGCAGAGGTTCTCAATTGTGAAGACATTATTACTGCCGCTGAAGATAAGGACGGCTTTGAACAAATCTTAAAAAATGTGATCGGAGACGAAGTGGATTCCAGAGTCATTTCCAATGTCTATGAGGAAATCGATAAGATGGTACAGGAGAATAAAGAAAATGAAGAAAGTGAACCTCCTACATTGGATTATCGGGACATTGAGCGCATTTTAGAGGTGAGCGGGGTCGAAAATGTGGACACCGCAAAAGTGGAACATGCCTTCAAAGCTGTAGTGGATGACGAAAAACATGAATTCAAGGCAAGCAGTTTACTTCCTAAATTGATTAAAATCAATACGAAGGTGGCAGATGTATCCGTAAGCCCAAAAGACCTAAAAAATATAAAATATATTATGTATCAAGGAAAACGGTGCCTATTGGTGGAAATCGATGAAGATGTAATTGTGGAAGGATTTCGACTGGAATCGGAGACGCTCTAATCGGCTTTCACGGACAAGTTCCTTGATTCGTTACATGATATAGTAATGAATGTTAGTTGGTTCTCTACAAATGGTAGGGACCAACTTTTTTTGTTTTAGGGTTGGGTTCGGTGACTTCATTAAACGTTTACTGAAGATAAAATGAAAATCTTTTGAATGTTTCCTTCGTTGCATGACATCGGCCTCTTTGGTACACTATGCAGAAGTGCTTTTTACTCTGATTGTTAGGATGTATACACAAATCATATAGTAAATTTCTTGTAAGCAGTAAGGTGCTCTCGAATGAAAGCTGAAAATGGGGAGCGGGGAAACTTAGAAAACATATTACATACACAGTGCACTAATAACTTAACAGTTTGATATGGTTTCTCATACAAGCAGGAGTTGTGTGGGGGATAGAATAAGGAGGAAGCCATGAATAATTATAAAATGACCATTCAATATGATGGCGGGCGCTATAAGGGTTGGCAACGTCTTGGTAATAGTGACAATACCATTCAAGGAAAAATAGAAAATGTGTTAACCGAACTGGTAGGGGAAAATGTTGAAATCATTGGGTGCAGCAGAACCGATGCCGGTGTACATGCTCTTGCCCAAATAGCTAATTTTAAGACAGATAAAAATCTGACTGAATCGGAAGTCATGAATTATTTAAATAGATATTTACCGCAAGATATCAGCGTTGTGGAGGTTACGCTCGTTCCTGAACGTTTTCATGCGCGTTATAATGCTAAAGATAAAACGTATTTGTATAAGATTTGGAATGAACACTACACCCATCCTTTCATGAGAAAGTACAGTATGCATGTGGAGCAGGAGCTAGATATCGCAAGAATGAGAAGAGCTTGTCAATATTTTATAGGTAAGCATGACTTTACTGCTTTTTCAAATGCAAAGTCTAAGAAAAAATCGATGGTGCGTGAAATATATTCTATTAATATAGAAGAAACTGATCGCTTCATCCAAATTAGAGTGCGGGGAGATGGATTTCTTTATAATATGGTTAGAAAGATTGTCGGAACGTTGATAGAAGTTGGCTTGGGTGAAATAGATGCTGAAAACATCCCAAGCATTTTAGATTCAAAAGAAAGAATCCAAACAGGCCGTATGGCAGATGCAGCCGGGTTGTACTTGGAAAAGATTGATTTTTAGACCGAATATAATGCAGTGTGCGCAAATGTCCTTCATTTCTTATACTTATTAAAGAGTGTTTGAAAAATTGAGAGGATGAAGGTTGCTACTTAAACTCCCTCAGATAGATCGATATTACTCGTGAATGTTCGCTAGCGGCGCAGAATAGTGAAATGAAAATCAAAGAATACTTTTCAGCGTGGAGAATATATACAGAATAGAACTCTGAGTACGCACTTTCTGGTGAAGGGAGAAATTTCATGAGTAAGTCAGTAAATGACAATCTGTATGAAACGAGAAATAACTTAGTAAAAGAGATTACTTTATTAAGTTATGATCACTTTAACATGAGGCCTGGTATGAATAAATGGAGCATAGCACAAGTTTGTCATCACTTAGTTTTAGTGGAAAAGGCATCTACTAAGGCTATTGTATGGGGATTAAAAGAGATTGATAGTACTCAAAAAGAACGTAAAAAAATTCACCTCATATTGGATAGAACGAAAAAGATTAAAGCTCCAAAAATTGTTGAACCAGATGTAGAACCATTTGAGGTTCAGCAAATAATTGATTTGTTAAGCGATTCGAGAAAAGAATTGATGACTTTTCTTAGTACTGTAGAAGATACATCCATATTGAAGGAAAAATCAGTGAAGCATCCGGCCTTTGGTGAATTACCGCTTGATCAATGGATAGAAATGATATATTTGCACGAACAACGACACATAGAACAAATAAAAGAGATAAAATTACTTTTAGATGCGAGGCGCTGAACGTAAGGTTATAAATGGATTTTTTAACAAAGTTTTAAACAATAAAAGAAAGCCCCTTTGCTATCAGTTTGATAGTAAAGGGACTTTCGAAAAGGATAGATATCAGATTATTTATTAATTTCGGATTAGATAATCGAAAGCGCCTAAGGCCGCAGTTGCACCTGATCCCATAGAAATAATAATTTGTTTATATGCGCTATCTGTACAGTCACCTGCAGCAAATACGCCAGGGATGTTTGTTGCACCGTGTTTATCGACTACAATCTCACCCATGCGAGTACGTTCAATCGTTTCACCTAACCAGTCAGTATTAGGTACAAGGCCGATTTGAACGAATACACCCTGCAATTCAATATGATGAACTTCTTCAGTCTCGCGATCCATGTAAGAAATACCGTTAACTTTGTCAGTGCCGGTAATTTCTTTTGTTTGAGCATTTTTTAGGACCGTTACATTAGGCAGACTATAAAGGCGTTCTTGGAGTACAACATCAGCTTTTAGCTCTGAATTATACTCAAGAACTGTTACATGTTTCACAATACCTGCCAGATCAATTGCCGCCTCAACACCCGAATTACCGCCGCCAATTACAGCTACGTGTTTTCCAGCAAATAATGGACCATCACAATGAGGGCAGTATGCTACACCTTTGTTCTTGAACTCCGCTTCACCTGGTACACCAACATTACGCCAACGAGCACCTGTTGAAAGGATGACGGTTTTACTCTTTAGAACAGCACCGTTTTCAAGCTCAAGTTCAATGAAGTCTTTCTTTTCTAAACGCTTGGCACGCTGTAAATTCATGACATCAATGTCGTACTCTTTCACATGTTCTTCAAGACTTGCTGCGAGCTTAGGACCTTCCGTATAGTTCACACTAATAAAGTTCTCAATGCCCATAGTGTCCATAATTTGACCGCCAAAGCGTTCAGCAACAATGCCTGTGCGAATGCCTTTACGTGCTGCATAGACAGCTGCGCTTGCACCAGCTGGTCCGCCTCCGACAACAAGCACATCGAATGGATCCTTATCGGCGAACTCTGATGCGTTCGGAGTACTTCCCATTTTGGCAAGGATTTCTTCAAGCGTCATACGACCGCTGCCGAATGATTCCCCATTTAGGAACACCGTTGGTACGGCCATGATGTTTTTGCTTTCCACTTCTTCTTTAAACGCTGCACCATCAATCATGGTATGCGTAATGCCAGGGTTAAGAATACTCATCAAGTTCAATGCTTGTACAACATCAGGACAGTTGTGACAACTCAAGCTAATGTAAGATTCAAAGTGATATTCACCTTTAATGCTCTTAACTTGATCAATGACTTTCTGATCAACCTTTGGAGCTCTTCCGCTCACCTGCAACAGAGCCAATACTAATGAAGTAAATTCATGTCCAAGAGGAATACCAGCAAAAGTCACCCCAGTGTCTTCACCAATACGATTCACACTAAAGCTCGGCGTTCTCTGTAATGGTGTTTTTTCTACTTTAATATTGGATGACATAGTGGCTAATTCGTCTACTAAAGCCAACATGTCTCGAGATACGTCATCAGATTCTGCGCTAACTCTGAGCAGCACATCACCCTCCATCAGTTGAAGATATTGGGCTAACTGTGCTTTTATATCTGCATCTAGTAACATTTAATCGTACTCCTTAAATCTTTCCTACAAGATCAAGGCTTGGTTTAAGTGTTGCAGAACCTTCTTGCCATTTTGCTGGACAAACTTCACCTGGATTGTTGCGAACATATTGTGCTGCTTTAATTTTGTTAACAAGAGTGCTTGCATCACGGCCGATACCGTCAGCATTGACTTCAACTGCTTGTACAATACCATCTGGATCGATGATGAAAGTACCGCGATCAGCAAGACCTTCTTCTTCGTTCAGTACATCGAAGTTACGAGAGATTTTTTGTGAAGGGTCACCGATCATAATGTATTCGATTTTGCCGATAGCTTCTGAGTGATCATGCCATGCTTTATGTGTGAAATGAGTATCTGTTGAAACAGAATATACTTCAACTCCAAGTTCTTTTAGAGTAGCATATTCGTTTTGAAGGTCCTCAAGTTCAGTAGGGCATACGAATGTAAAGTCTGCTGGATAGAAGCAAACTACGCTCCATTTTCCTTTTAGGTTTTCTTCAGTAACTTGGATAAACTCACCGTTATGATAAGCTGATGCTGTGAATGGTTTTACTTCTTTTCCAATTAAAGACATGATTAAAATTCCTCCTAGAGTGTGTTTTTTAAGAATTGATAAATAGATAGTTTAGAACATATAGTCAAAACTTTAAACAATAATAATCTTAATTTCTTTTTAATTATTATTAGTTAACTATAATAATTATAATTCAAAACTTATTATTATATAAATCTTAGTGTTTTGTCAAGAATAATACTTAACTTTATCGTGATTTATTTTAATAGCTATTGCTAATCAATGCTGATGGATGTTGTAGTTATGGAGTACTTAGCAATTGAAAAAGAGGGATAAATAGATTTTGATAGTAAAATATAAATTTTCAATTACCATCAATATTTCTCAATTAATGGGTATTTAGGACATGTATAATATCTGTGAAACTGAGATGGATGGAAGAACGAAAAACGATTGTTTTCAACTTGAATAGACGGTGAATCTATATAACATCCCATCTAGTTGGTGGAATGATTGTTAGAGGGTAGGGGAGGCATGAGATCTTTCTCCGTTGTACTACAAACGGCAAGATTTTAATGTTTCGTATCTTTCTTTACGGGGAATCAGAACTAGAAAAGTTCAAAAAAAATCCAGCAGCACATAGCTGCTGGACAGATAATTTAGGTCATAAAATAATGGTTTCTTAGAAGAATGAACCGTTATTTTAAACTCCTTACTACTAAAATAAATCCTCGAAATCCGACTATTCTATTTTTCGTTTTAAATAATTACGAAAAGAATAGCTGTTTTTTCTGGAGGTTTATGCAAGTCGCATTTTAAAATCTTGGTAGCCAAATTGGCGCACGACGCGACAATCTCCATCTTTATCTTTAACAGCGATGGCTGGTAATGGCATGCCATTAAATGTTGTGGTCTTTACCATGGAGTAAATCGCCATATCACCAAAAACTAATCTGTCGCCGCTTTTTAATGGCTGATCAAAAGAATAATCGCCGATCACATCGCCTGTAAGACAAGTTTGTCCGCCAAGTCGATACGTAAATGGCTTCTCGCCTGCGTCTCCGGATCCGAAAAGAGGAGGACGATATGGCATTTCTAATACATCAGGCATATGACAAGTTGCTGAAGTGTCAAGAATAGCAATCTCGATTCCGTTTTTATGGAGATCAAGTACAGACGTAATCAGATAGCCTGCATTGAGCGCAACGGCTTCGCCTGGCTCAAGATAGACTTCTAAACCGTATTTCTCCTGCATTCTCTTAATGCAAGCTTCTAGTCTTGGAATATCATAATCTTCTCTTGTGATATGATGACCGCCGCCAAAGTTAATCCATTCCATTTGTGGCAGCCATTGTCCGAACTTTTCTTCTACTGCATTTAGCGTTGTCTCTAAATCGTCAGAGTTTTGCTGACAAAGAGTATGGAAGTGAAGTCCTGAAACACCTTCAAGCAAATCGGGACGAAAATCTTCCTGTTTTACACCGAATCTAGAACCTGTTGAACACGGATCGTAGATTTCATGTCCAACTTGCGTAGAACATTCCGGATTAATACGTAAGCCGACTTTTCTGCCAGCTTGAAGAGCTTTATCTTTAAACTTTTCCAACTGTGAGAAGGAATTAAAGATAATATGATCGCAAATAGATATAATTTCGTCGATTTCATCTTCACGATAGGCAGGGGCAAAGACATGATTTTCTTTGCCCATTTCCTCGTAACCTAGACGTGCTTCGAATAAACCGCTTGCTGTTGCACCACTTAAATATTTTCCAATGAGGGGATACATTGTTGTCATAGAAAATGCTTTTTGTGCTAAAACAATTTTACATCCTGTACGTTCCATGACTCCGTTCAGGATTTTTAGGTTTTTTTCTACAAGATCTTCATCGACTACATAGCATGGTGTTGGTAATTCTTCAAATCGCATATTAACGAGCTAGCTCCGGTTCTACTGACTCAGAATCAACAAGTTCTGGATCAAAGCTTTCTTTCCATGGAAGTCCCCATTTGTTCAATGCATCCATGAATGGATCTGGATCAAATTCTTCAATATTGTACACGCCTGGTTTATTCCATTTGCCAGTCATGATCATTGCCGCACCAATCATTGCAGGAACCCCTGTCGTATAAGACACTGCTTGAGAACCTACTTCTTTATAGCATTCTTCATGGTCACAAACATTGTACACATAATATGTTTTCTCTTTTCCGTCCTTTTTCCCTTTGAAGATACAGCCAATGTTCGTTTTACCTTTAGTGCGTGGTCCAAGTGAAGCAGGATCCGGTAATACAGCTTTCAGGAACTGAAGCGGAATAATTTGTTTTCCTTCGAATTCAATTGGCTCAATAGAAGTCATTCCTACATTTTCAAGGCATTTTAGGTGAGTAAGGTAACTTTGGCCAAATGTCATGAAGAAACGGATACGCTTAAGTCCAGGGATGTTTACCGCAAGAGATTCAAGCTCTTCATGGTATAACAAATACATATCTTTTTCGCCAACTTCAGGGAAGTTATACACGCGTTTGATTTCCATTGGTTTTGTTTCGATCCATTCACCATTTTCCCAATATCTTCCGTTAGCAGAAACTTCACGGATATTGATTTCAGGATTGAAATTTGTTGCAAACGGATACCCGTGATCTCCAGCATTACAGTCAAGAATATCGATATATTCAATTTCATCAAAGTGATGTTTCAATGCATAAGCAGAAAATACACCTGTAACACCAGGATCGAAGCCGCTTCCTAAAAGAGCTGTAATACCAGCCTTTTCAAAACGTTCGCGATATTCCCACTGCCATTTATATTCGAATTTTGCCGTATCTTCCGGCTCATAGTTTGCTGTATCCATATAGTGTGTTTTAGTAGCAAGACAAGCATCCATGATTGTTAAATCTTGATAAGGTAAAGCTAGATTCATCACGATGTCTGGTTTTACTTCTTCAATTAACGCAATTAGCTCATCTACGTTATCTGCATCAACTTGTGCAGTTGTAATTTTTGTTTTTCCACCATCTAGTTTTTCTTTTAAAGCATCACATTTAGATTTTGTACGACTTGCGATACAAATTTCCTCAAATACTTCACTATTTTGAACACATTTGTGAATAGCAACTGAAGCGACTCCACCACAACCAATAATAAGTGCTTTTCCCATTTCTCTTATCTCCTAACCTAAATAGATTTTTCAAAGCAAAGAGCAATTCCATAACAACCTAATTAGCCGTGCATCAACTATTTAGTATGTCTTTAGGAATAACCCATTAAGAAATTTTTAAACAATAAAAAAGCAAGTGCAAAACGCATAATCGCGCACAACACTTGCTTCAGATATAATTATCAATATTTAAAAAGCATCAGTATATCCATGACAAAGTCACGTGCATACGTCTACCATAAAAATCTAAGATATAGGGTAGAAAGCTCTTTAATATTCAAAATATATCGTAATATGATCAGAGTCTATATAGCAAATAATTACTTTTTCCACTCTTATTGACCGTTTCACAAGTTGATGTGCACATGCACTGGTTGTAAAGTAACCAACTTATAAAATTTGAGCTTTTAACTCAATCAATAAGGCAACTAAAGTTGCCAATCGGCATTTGACCCGGCTGTCCGTATGGCCTTGACTTCTTATAAGAAGTGGTCAAAAAATTATCTGCTTGGAAAGACTCGAGATTTTGAATATTAGCTTTCCAATTAACGCTTCTTTAGATTATCAACATACAATAAAAATATCAATAGGTAAAATAAAAAAAATATTGCCAACTTCAACTATTGAATTGAATTCTATATTATGTAAGTTTGGTTTTAAATGATACTTTCTTCACAGAGATTATTAATATCAATAATCTCTATGTGTTTATACATGGCACAGAACCTGCACAAAGTACCGAAAAGCAAATCGGCTTGGGCAGATAGAATTCCGTAGCGAAGCGCGTTCCCCTCTAGATATGATGAATGATTGTGAAGTGTTGTATGTAAGCTGAAATTACAGTATTTTTTGTATGAAAATGGTAAAATGAAGAGGAGGACAATATGAAAAGAGGAGAGAAAATGGATGCAGGAAGTAGATATCTGGGGTCTTATTTTTCAATTAATTGCTTTAGCAGTTCCGATCATTTTTATCGTAATCCTATCATTATCTTGGCGCTCTTCAAAAAACAGAAAAAAACAATTCAATCATATTGACCACAAGTTAAACTCCATGGAGAAAAAAATTAAGAAATTCATGGGCTATCGTAATTAGGATATAATCGCTATACTCATATGGATGGCTTTGTTCGAATAAAGGGCAAAGCTTCTTTTCTTATTCAGATCACTCACAAGATCGTTCATTGAACTCCATCTTTTTTCGCTTCGCTACCCTACAATCTAGGTACTCACCTATGTTTACTGAAATGAATATCCTATTGTTAAAACCATCTTATTATGGAGGAATGGGCATGGGATACTTTGTGAATGTAGAACCGGGTGTGAATCTATATGTAGAAGATATTAACCCAGGCGGTAGCAAAACTATAGTGTTTATACATGGTTGGCCGTTGAGCCATAAACAGTTTGAATATCAGTTTGATGTTCTTCCTGAATTGGGTTACCGCTGTATCGGCATAGATTGGAGGGGCTTTGGGAATTCGGATAAACCAATGAGCGGCTACACTTATAACAGACTGGCAGATGATATCCGCACGGTAATAGGTACCCTTCAATTAGACAATGTTACGCTCGTGGGCCACTCTACGGGTGGAGGGATCGCAATTCGATATATGTCTCGACACAATGGTTATGGAGTATCCAAACTTATCCTCGTTGACGCTGCAGCTCCGACAGGCTTTTCAAAAGAAACGGCTAATAAACTTCTTAAGGAAACGTTAAATGACCGCCCCAAGATGATGCAGGGAGTAACGGATACTTTTTTCTTTCAGTATATAACCAGCTCATTCTCCG
Source organism: Bacillus sp. JJ634 (assembly GCF_036962285.1). Taxonomy (NCBI): domain Bacteria; kingdom Bacillati; phylum Bacillota; class Bacilli; order Caryophanales; family Bacillaceae; genus Bacillus; species Bacillus sp. JJ634. The sequence goes on along the minus strand of NZ_JBALMU010000045.1, from coordinate 36,286 downwards.
ATTGGTTTTTCCAAATGGGATTACAGGCTGCAGGGTGGTCAACCGCGGCAGTCATTGTTTTATTAAGAGATGAGAAGCTCCATGAGGATATTCTAAAAATAAGTACCCCCACTTTAATTATTCACGGCATCCATGACAACGTTATTCCATTTGCGCAAGCTCAAGAACTACATCAAAAAATAAGAAATTCACAGCTTGTACCGTTTCAATATAGCGGCCATGGTCCATTCTGGGAAGAACGTGACAAGTTTAACCAGCTATTGACCCAATTTATTTAGTTAAAATTAGCGCCGGATTTTTTGCGAAATATGAACGTACCTAATCGGAGAGAGAAAAGAAGGTAAGAAATGATTGATCATTTTAGGTGGGAAGACTCCCACTTTAAGTTTGTGCAGAGCGCAGTCCAACAAAGAGTGGGAGATGAATGGCCTTTTTTGTATAGAGGGAACTGGTTTGAAAGAGTTCTTTTCTTAACCTTTTTCAAGTAAACACAGCTTAAATTCTCCTACGTTGCCTTTTTCATAAAGATTTGTAATGGAAGTTGAATACTGCTGAATGGTCCCTTTAAATTCTCGATTTCTTTCGGGGATTTTTACCTCGAATGTCCCTTCGTATAGCAATGTTGTCACATCATGGTAATCTTCACTTGTCACATCAAACGTGACGGAAATGAGATCGCCATCCTTCGTCTTTTTTTCCTCATACTCTTTCACTGAAATAGAGTAATTATTTAAAATGATTGTACCTACCACAATAATCATATCCTTTTTGAAAAAATTGGGTGTTGCATACAAGATTACACTATACACCCTGTTCGTACAATCTTCAAAGGTTTCTAATCCATCATATTGGCACTAGAACGTAAGCGTTTGTCTTGATTCCGTTTATTTTGCTAGGATAAAATATGGAAATACTCGAATGTAATAAGGAAGTGTTTCCATTTTGTCGCAATATGATTTCACTAATGGCCGAATCATGAAGCAGTTGATTAGCTTTTCAGGGCCAATTATGCTGACGAATCTGCTGCAGGTATCCTATCAGTTTATAGATAGTCTTTGGGTGGGCAACCTTTTAGGGGCCAATGCGCTTGGAGCAGTTACCGTGTCTTCAACAGTTGTCTTAACTGTTCTTTCATTTATTCTTGGGATTAATAATGCCACATTGACAATTCTTTCTCAACAAAGGGGCAGGGAAGATGATACAGGGCTTAAAAATTATTTGAATGCCTTCATCATTCTGCTTACTTCTTTATCCATTGTAATTGGAATCATCGGATATTTTTTCTCAAAACCGATTTTAGAAATGCTCCATACACCTGCTGAAATGTTAGAAGATGCTACTATTTATTTACAGATTAATTTTCTCGGAATTCTATTTTTGATTGGCTACAATTTTATCGGCACGGTATTAAGAGCATTGGGAGATAGTAAAACACCGCTGAAATTTGTCATGATTGCCGCACTGTTAAATACGGCATTGGACCCTATTTTTATCTCTGTTTTTGACTGGGGAATAAAAGGTGCTGCGTATGCTACGGTATTATCGCAAGGACTCGCCTTCCTATTAGGAGTGGTGTATACATTACACGGAAAGCTCGTGCCGTTTACATCGCCTTTCGTTCCAAAGAGAGAAGAAGTATTCTTGATTCTTAAACTGGGGATTCCATCTGGACTGCAAATGACGGTAATCTTTGCCGGAGTAACGGCCATCATGACTGTGGTCAACTCGTTTGGCGGAGCAGTAGTTGCTGGATTTGGCGCTGCTCAGAGGATTGATAGTCTCATTCTTTTACCTGCCATGGCGTTAGGAACAGCTGTCAATAGTATGGCTGGGCAAAATATCGGTGCCAACCGCTGGGATCGTGTCCGGGAAATTGCTATCTTTGGTGCAATTTATAATGTAATCATCATGCTGTTAATCGCGGTCCTTGTATTCTTTTGTGCGGAACCGTTAATAGGTTTATTTATTTCTGAAGAGGATGCCGTTAAATTTGGTGCCGATTATTTAAAGATTATTGCCTTTCTTTACCCGTTTATCGGCCTTAATTTTATTTTGAATGGCATTGTGAGGGGGGCGGGGGCAATGTACCAGGTGTTAGTGTTGAATATCCTATCATTTTGGCTGCTGCGTTACCCTTTATCTTATCTCTTTTCAAATGCCTTTGGTCAAAACGGTATTGCAATCGGTATGGGAGCGGGCTTCATTATTAGCAGCATCTTTGCTTTTGCTTATTTTAAATGGGGGAATTGGAAACATAAAAAATTGTTTTCATAACAAAAGAAGATACTTGAAGCATAAAGAGATGTTTAATCTGAAAATTTCTTTATGCTTTTTNNATTTTCAAGTATTACTATTATCTCATGTTCGAGATATATTAATTAAATATAAATTATGGAGGTGGAAAAAGAAAATGTACGGATTTGCCTAATTTGATATGAATGTAAACAACTAAAGTATTACGGGAGCGAATGAGGTGGGAGTAGGCAACAGTTAACCTTCATGCCGTAGAAGCTAGTTGATGATATATTTGAATTATTAAATCGTGTTAAGATAGGAATAAGGATTCAAAAAGGTAAATGAAAGAGCAGGAAGTTAAATTTTTTTACTTGATTATCTCGAATTCGAGGTAAAATACAGGGTGATTTTAGGAGGGTTTTTTGATGATAAGTATTGGATTATTAATCATTCGTTTGGTAGTAGGTGTTTTATTCATTGGTCACGGTGCTCAAAAACTATTTGGTTCGTTTGGAGGTTATGGATTAAAAGGTACTGGAGGATGGTTTGAATCTATTGGCATGAAGCCAGGGGTAACGATGGCTCTTTTCGCAGGATTGGCAGAACTTATTGGAGGAATTTTATTTGTTTTAGGATTTTTAACCCCGCTTGCAGGAGTGATCATTGCAGGAACGATGGTAATGGCTATTGTGAAGGTACATGGTCCAAATGGATTATGGGCAACATCAAATGGATATGAATATAACCTTACCCTGCTCGCAGTGGCTATTGGTATAGCGCTAATAGGTCCTGGGCAATACGCTTTAGACGCATTTTTATTCTAAAATATAGTTAATTAGAGATTATTGAACGAAGGTAATGTTACGACATTTTAAAGAAGGCAGATCGAACGATTACCATGTTTATGAGTTCACTAACACTGTAAATGCTTGAAATCTATTTTGTTGACAATTATATTTTACTTATATATTATGAATTCGAGATATCTTTATTAATGATAATTTAAAGGAGACTAACAATCATGAACGTATTAGTTGTAAAAGCAAATAACCGTCCAGCTTCAGAAGCAGTATCAAGTAAAATGTATGAAACTTTTATGGAGAACGTAGAAGGTGTAAATGTAACAACTTATGATGTATTTGCAGAAGATATGCCTTACTTTGGTCAAGATTTATTCAACGCTTTCGGTAAAGTAGAATCAGGCGAAGAAATGACAGATGTAGAACAACGTATTTTAGCTGCTAAACAAAAAGCAATGGATGCTTTAACAGCAGCAGACGTAGTAGTATTCGCGTTCCCATTATGGAACTTAACAATCCCAGCTAAATTACAAACATTTATCGACTATGTGTACCAAGCAGGTTTCACATTCAAATATAACGAAAATGGTCAATTAGAAAGCTTAATGACTGATAAAAAAGCGATTATTTTAAGTGCACGCGGCGGTGTTTACTCAACACCAGAAGCAGCGCCAATGGAAATGGCTGCTACTTATATTAAAAACGTTGTTGGCGGCGTATTCGGTATGGAAATCGTAAACGAAGTCATTATTGAAGGCCATAATGCAGCGTCAGATCAAGCTGAAACGATTATTGCTGAAGGTTTAGAAAAAGTTAAAGCTGCAGCAAAAGAATTATCAGCAGTAACAGCTTAAATCATAAGTTTTCCATCTAGATTTTAAAAAACATGATGTGAAATAGATTGGCACAATCCTTGTCTGTTTTATATAACGAAGCGAGAGGCTGTCCTAAAAGTCATGAAAATGGCTTTCGGGGCAGCCTTCCCGTTTAGTTGAACAATCATTCTCCTCAGATCGTTCCTTTTCTACCGTCCTCAAAAAGTGCGTTTAAGGACAAAGTTCCAGAACTTGAGTCAGGAAATGTCCTTCATCAGGTTCATGAAGGACAAAATTCCAGCAATCCAGCAAATTTTTCTTTTTAATCTGTTATAGAGGCAGGTTTTCTCTCTATTGTTCTTTTGTGTTATCTTAAAAATTATTGAGAGTAAAAAGGATGTGTACAGATTATGGATTTCTCTAATAAAACAGTCGTGATAACAGGAGCAGGAAATGGCATTGGAAAAGGCGTTGCTTTATCTTATGCAGAAAAAGGGGCTAATGTCGTTTTAGCGGATATAGATGAAAAAGCAGGTAGACAAACGGTTACTAGGATAAAAGAACAGGGTGGAGAAGCACTTTTCGTACAAACAGATGTAAGAATGGAAGCAGATATCATTCGATTAATGGAGACAGCTAATCAAACATATGGTCAAATTGATATTTTAATTAATAATGCAGGAAAAGCGTTATTCAGGTCTCCTTATGATTTATCGATAGAAGAGTGGGACGATGTGATTAATACAAACTTAAGAAGTGTGTTCTTAGGCTCACGTGAAGTGGCAAAATATATGCGTCATAATAAGGATGGCGGATCGATTGTAAATATTGCCTCCACAAGGGCTGTTATGTCTGAGCCAAATTCCGAATCTTATGCGGCTACAAAAGGTGGAATCGTTGCCATTACACATGCGCTCGCTGCTTCATTAGGTGAAGACAGGATTACGGTAAATGCTATTTCCCCAGGTTGGATTGAAACAGGAGATTATGCAAAATTAAGTCCAATCGAGCATGAACAGCATCTATCCAAGCGCGTAGGAAAACCAGATGATATTGCACGAGCTTGTCTATATTTAACAGCTAAAGAAAATGATTTTGTCACAGGCATTAACCTTGTCGTAGATGGTGGCATGACAAGGAAAATGATTTATGAAGAATAAGAAGTAAAGTGCTTGAATCATACATCCAGAAAGGGCTGAAAGTAAGTGGAACTAAAAAGAATAACAGTCGATAATGATTTAAAACAAGCATTTGATATTAGAAAAAAGGTATTTGTTGAAGAACAAGGTGTGCCAGTAGAGGCAGAATTTGATGAATTTGACACACTAAATGGACAATGTGAACACATTTTAGTTTATTACAATGAACAACCTGTCGGAACGGGAAGAATAAGAGTTGTTGAAGGCCTAGGGAAATTGGAGAGAATTTGTATTTTAGCTCCGTATCGTAAATTTGGTCTTGGGAAAGTAATTATTAAAGCATTAGAAGAACTAGCAAAAGAAAAAGGAATATCTCGAGTGAAATTACATGGACAAACACAAGCAGAAGGTTTTTATGAAAAGCTTGGTTATCGGGCGTCATCCGATGTATTTATGGAAGAAGGTATTCCGCATGTTTTAATGGTAAAGGAATTATGATGTGAAGAAGAAGTTGGGTGTGATCCTTAATGTGGTAAGGGGTTCGGGTACTCTGGAAAATAAGATTACATAAGAGCTATAGAGAATCATACGATTTGTTCTCTAGGAGCAGGGAGGGAATAAAATGGAGATAGGTATAAGCACGTTTGTAGAGACAACACCAGATGTCAAAACGGGCGAAGTGATCAGTCATGCCCAGCGTATACGTGAAGTAGTTGAAGAAATTGTACTAGCCGATGAAGTAGGCTTGGATGTGTTTGGTGTAGGTGAACATCATCGCAAAGATTATGCGGCATCTTCTCCAGCCGTTGTACTGGCTGCAGCTGCGTCGCAAACGAAGCGAATTCGATTAACAAGTGCGGTTACGGTACTTTCTTCTGCAGACCCGGTGCGAGTGTTTCAGGATTTTGCAACAGTGGACGCGATTTCAAACGGCCGTGCAGAAATCATGGCAGGCCGGGGCTCTTTTATTGAATCATTTCCACTGTTTGGCTATGACTTAAAAGATTATAATGAGCTGTTTGAAGAGAAGCTGGAGCTATTGTTAAAAATTAGAGAATCTGAAAAAGTGACTTGGAGAGGCGGGCATCGACCAGCGATTCAAAATCTAGGTGTGTATCCGCGTCCAGTCCAGAATCCATTGCCGGTCTGGATTGGCAGCGGCGGGAATTCCGAGTCGGTCGTTCGTGCAGGTTTACTAGGATTGCCGCTCGTTCTAGCGATTATTGGCGGCCGTCCGATTCAATTTGAACCGCTGGTCCGACTTTATAAAAAGGCCGCAGCACGCGCTGGTCATGATGTATCAAAGCTTTCCGTCGCCTCGCATTCACATGGTTTTGTTGCGGAGAACACGGAAGCGGCAGCGGACAAATTTTTCCCCTCGACTCAGCAAGCGATGAACGTATTAGGACGAGAGCGTGGATGGGGACCGTATACCCGATCTACTTTCGATGCTGCTCGCAGCTTGGAAGGTGCCCTGTATGTCGGGGATCCACAGACCGTTGCTGATAAAATTATTTATCTGCGAAAGAATGTAGGTATCACCCGTTTTATGCTGCATGTACCAGTTGGCACAATGCCACATGAAGATGTCATGAGGGCGATTGAACTGTTAGGTAAAGAAGTGGCACCTAAAGTTCGCGAAGAGGTATCAAGATGGGAAAGGGAGAGCGAAGGAAAGGAATAAGTTCATTTTATAAATCCCAGTTTGTTTAATTTAAAATGACCTCAGTGTTATATAGGCTGGGGTCACTTTATTGCATAAAAACAGGAAGTAGGTCGAAAATATCATTTTCCATTTTTAAGTGAATATGGCGAAATTTTTAAAAAATATCATTGACATTCTATTTTTATGTGATAAATTAAGTTTATAAGTTTAGTTGGTATTAAACCTACAAGAACTTCTACTTTTAAGTGTATCGTTAAAATAGGATTGATTGAGTAGGACAAAGTTAAATACATAGCAGATGCTGACTGGTTAACCGGAGGCTCAGATGATCAACGATAGTCGTTGTCACCTGAGCCTTTTTTGCTTAAACAAGTCGGCGCCACTAGTAATCTAAGCTAAGGTAACTAATTAACAGGATTGCTATAACTATAAACCTACTATTCCTATGTGTTTAATTATAAAAAGGGTGGGGTGAGCTCATTGACAGGTACTGAGAAAATTAGATTTGAACGTGTCACAAAAACCTTTACGGTTCGTGATACGAAACAAAAGGGTGTAATGCAAGAATTTACAGCAGTAAAGGATTTAAGTTTTACGGTAAAAGAAGGCGAGTTTTTAACATTAGTAGGTCCAAGTGGTTGCGGCAAATCAACTTTGCTTGATTTACTAGGCGGCTTATCAATGCCGACACGCGGACGCATTTTAATTGATGGTGAAAAAATTACAGGCCCAGGGCTCAATCGCGGTATTGTCTTTCAGCAGTATGCCCTATTTCCATGGAAGACAGCACGCGGCAATATTGAATTTGGCTTAGAGGCAAAGGGTGTTCCAAAGCACGAACGAAGAGAACGGGCCGAGCATTTTCTTGCTTTAGTTGGACTTAGTCATTTTGCGGATCGTTATCCACATGAACTATCCGGGGGAATGAAGCAGCGTGTAGCGATTGCTAGAAGTCTAGCCTTTAATCCAGATGTCTTACTGATGGATGAACCCTTTGCAGCACTTGATGCTCAAACACGCGAATCCCTACAAAGTGAACTTTTGCGGATTTGGGAGAAAACGAAGAAAACGATTATTTTTATTACACATGGTATCGATGAGGCAGTCTATTTAGGTGAACGTGTCGTCGTGTTGACACCAGGGCCTGGTACGGTGAAAACGGTTGTGGATATTCCGCTTAAGTCACGTTTAGAGGATGCGGATATTCGTTCCCATCCTGATTTTGTGAAAGCGCGTCATAAAGTTTGGAGTTTACTGCATGAACATGAATACCAAGGTGCTCATATTTAACTAGAATAGAGAGGAGTCATATTTATGGAGACAATAAAATCTATACAGTCAGCTGTAGAGCCGAGAAAACCAAAACTGTTTGTGTTCTCCAGCCTACAAAAGGTTTTCAAACAGTCTATTGTATTAGTCGCATTATTTTTACTATGGGAAATCGCACCACGAATTGGCTTAGTAGATCCGGCATTCTTTCCGACATTTTCTAGTGTAGTGATTTCTTGGTGGAATATGGTTATATCAGGTGAGCTTTTTGCTCATTTTATGGCGAGTATTACCCGTTCAGTGAGTGGGTTTGGGTTAGCGTTGCTGATTGCCATTCCATTAGGGTTGATGATTGGTTGGTATCCATTAGCAAGGGAATTATTAAATCCAGTGTTAGAATTGTTCCGAAATACAGCGGCATTAGCTTTGCTGCCGGTATTTATGTTGCTGCTAGGAATCGGTGAAACGTCCAAAATTGCTATTGTATTATTTGCCTGCACATGGCCGATTCTCTTAAACACCATTGCTGCTGTAGGAAACGTAGATCCATTATTGATTAAATCAGCGCGTTCGATGAATCTCTCTTCTTATCAACTATTTCTTAAGGTGATTTTACCAGCATCCGTTCCAACTATTTTTACAGGGATTCGTATGGCAGGAACAGGAGCGATTTTAGTGTTAATTGCAGCAGAAATGGTAGGAGCAAAAGAAGGGTTAGGTTATTTAATTACGTATTCACAATACAACTTCCAGATTCCTGAAATGTACGCGGGTATTTTAACGATTGCTTTGTTAGGCTTACTCATCAACCAAGGCTTAAGCATGCTTGAGCGTAAATTTTCAAAATGGAAGCAGCCAGTAAACTATAATATGTAAGTGATTCTATTATTTTTTTACATCAATTCTAACTAAAACAATAAGATAAATAGGAGTTGGTAATATGACAAAAAAACAAATGAAGTTAGGCGCGTTTTTCCATTTACCTGGACATCATGTAGCGAGCTGGCGTTATCCTTCGACAGCGGCAAAACGTATATTCGATCTAGATTATTTAACGGAATTAGCGCAAACAGCCGAGCGTGGAAAATTCGATATGATTTTCTTTGCGGATGTATTTGGTCAAACACCTTCAGAAAGGCTAGCCACTTCGGTCTTAAAACTGGATCCGCTTGTTATTATTTCAGCACTTGCAGCAGTGACAAAAAATATTGGTTTAACGGCAACTTTAACAACAACTTATAATGAACCGTTTCAAGTAGCACGTAAATTTAGTGCCATTGATCATCTGTCAAAAGGGCGGACAGCTTGGAATGTAGTGACATCTGGAAATGAAAAGGAGTCACTATTGTTCGGGAAAGAAAAGCATCTAGAACATGCACATCGTTATGAAAGAGCTGAGGAATTTGTAGAAGTTGTCAAGAAGTTATGGTTTTCAATTGAAGACGAGGCACTTGTCATCAATAAGGAGAAAGGGAAGTTCTTAGACTTAGAGAAGGTCCATCCAGTCAATTATGAGGGCGAATGGTTCAAGGTGCAAGGAACGCTGGATTCACCATCGACACCGCAAGGCCATCCAGTGATTGTGCAGGCAGGCTCTTCAGAAGCAGGGAAGGAACTTGCAGCAAAAACGGCTGAGGTTATTTTCACGGCATGGCAGACGCTTGAAGAGGCACAGGCATTCTATCGTGATGTGAAGGGACGCCTTGCAAAATATGGTCGTAAACCTGAAGATTTAAAAATTATGCCGGGTGTTTTCATTACAGTAGCGAAAACAGAGGAAGAAGCGATTGCCAAACGAAAGGAATTAAATAGCTACATTTCACCTGATATAGGTCTTGAATACTTATCTAATTTCTTTGGTGTAGATTTAACAGGATATGATGCAGAGGCACTACTTCCTGAAAGTGTAGAGTTTGAAGATAAGACGAATCCACAAGTCCGTTATACCATTATTCGCACTCTTGCGGAACGTAAAAATTTAAAAACATTACGGGAAGTATACGAGCATATTGCGGGAGGACGCGGTCATCGAGAAATTGTTGGAACACCAGCACAAATTGCTGATCAATTAGAGGAATGGTTCTTAAATGAAGGAGCGGATGGCTTTAATGTGATGGCACCAACTTTCCCGGAGGGTCTTCATGATATTGTGGATCTAGTCATCCCAGAACTACAGAGACGCGGTTTATTCCGTACAGAATATGAAAGTAATACACTGCGTGGAAATTTAGGACTTTCCGTACCTGTAAGTCCGTCTAAAAAGCAGATACAAAGAGCTGAAAAATAGAGCAGAATTTAGCGCTGAAAAAATAGGCGACTTATTGAATTGAAGTGGGGGAGAGCGATTATGAAAAAATTAGCGTCATTTATTTTAGCAACCGGTGTAATCGGCAGTATTTTAACAGGCTGTTCAGATAATAAGACAGCTGCTGATTCGAAAGAAGATACAGTACTGCAATATCAAGGGTCGCCAGGTATCGTGGGCTTTCCTGAGCTAGCAGAGGATCTAGGCTATTTAGGAGATTTGAAGTTAGATTATATAGGTGATAGCGCCGGTGGACCGGAAAGCATTCAATTAACGTCGACAAAACAAATAGATTTTGGGGCCGCATTTAATGGAGCTATTATTAAATCTTATTCAAAAAATGTAAAATTAAAGTCCGTCGTTGGTTCTTATGGCAGTGATGAAAATACGTATATGGGTGCTTATGTACTTGAGGGGAGTCCGATTAAATCGGGGAAAGATTTAATTGGTAAAAAAGTAGGTGTAAATATTTTAGGGGCTCATGCGGAGTTTGTTATCAAAGATTATTTACGTCAAAGCGGCTTAACTGAAAAAGAAATTGAACAAGTGACACTGGTAACCATTCCGATGTCGAATGCAGAACAAGCTCTGCGAAATAAGCAACTAGATGCGGCTGTATTGGGCGGTACTGCAAGTATTGCGAGAGACCGAGCTCTAGAAGCAGGAGGAATCGTAGAACTATTTAAAGATATCGATGTGTTTGGCTCAGAGTTTACGGCAGGTGATTATTTCTTTACCGAGCAGTATATCAAGGAGAACCCGAATACTGTAAAGCAATTTACGGAAGGGGTTGCCAAGGCTATTGAATGGGCACAAACAACGCCAAGAGAAGAAGTCATTGCACGCTTTGAGAAAATTATCAATGAACGCGAGAGAAAAGAAACAACCGATAACCTTAAATATTGGAAGAGTACAGGAATTGCCGAAAAAGGCGGTGTGATTACACCATCAGAATATGATGTCTGGATTGATTGGCTTGTAAAAAATGGTGAATTAAAAGAAGGGCAAGTGAAGGCGGAAGATTTATATACAAACGAATATAACCCGTTTGCCAAATAATTTTTTTATTAAAATCCGATTAAATAAATATGATAAATAGGAGTTGTTGTTATTATGACGAAAAAACAAATGAAATTAGGGGCGTTTTTCAATTTACCTGGACATCATGTTGCAAGCTGGCGTCATCCTTCTTCAGGAGCGGATCGAACATTGGATTTAGATTATTTAATTGAATTAGCCCAAACGGCTGAGCGCGGTAAATTCGATATGGTGTTTTTTGCGGATGTATTTGGTCAATCTATTTTAGAAAATTCATCATCGGGATTGAAGCTCGATCCAGTCATTATTATTTCAGCGCTTGCAGCAGTTACGAAAAATATTGGGTTAACCGCTACATTGACAACTACATACAACGAACCGTTCCATGTAGCGCGTAAATTTGGTGCTATTGATCATCTATCAAAAGGCCGGGCAGCTTGGAATGTAGTCACTTCAGCAAACGACAGCGAGTCACTCCTTTTTGGTAAAGAAAAGCATTTACAGCACGCGCTCCGCTATGAACGTGCAGAGGAATTTGTGGATGTTGTCAAGAAGCTATGGTTTTCGATTGAAGACGAGGCACTTGTTATCGATAAGGAACAAGGTCGGTTTTTAGATATAGACAAGGTGCACCCGGTTAATCATGAGGGGGAATGGTTTAAGGTACAAGGGACGCTGGATTCACCATCGACACCGCAAGGCCATCCGGTCATTGTGCAGGCTGGATCGTCCGAAGTTGGAAAAGAGCTTGCGGCAAAAACAGCGGAAGTTATTTTTACAGCATGGCAGACGCTTGGAGAAGCTCAGGTTTTCTATCGTGATGTAAAAGGGCGCTTAGCTAAATATGGCCGTAAGCCTGAGGATTTAAAAATTATGCCTGGTGTATTTATTACAGTGGCTAAAACGGAGGAAGAGGCACTTGCCAAACAGCGACAGCTGAATAGCCGTATTTTACCAAAAGTAGGTCTAGCCTATTTATCGAATTTCATCAATATTGATTTATCAGGATATGATGTGGATGCTCCGCTGCCGGAGTTTAGCACCATTGAAGATGAAACAAATCCGCGCATTCGCTACAATATTATTCGTGATATTGCCAAAAGGGAAAATTTACAAACAATCCGTGAAATTTATGAGCGTATTGCGGGGGCACGCGGTCACCGGGAAATCGTTGGAACACCTGAACAGATTGTAGATCAATTAGAAGAGTGGTTCTTAAATGAAGGAGCAGATGGCTTTAACATTATGCCGCCAACCTTCCCGGATGGTTTGAACGATATTGTTGAACTCGTAATCCCGGAACTGCAGCGTCGAGGTTTATTCCGCACTGAATATGAGAGCGATACGTTACGCGGGAATTTAGGACTTTCAGTACCTGTACATCCATCTAAAAAAACGGCACAAATAACAGGTAAGTAAAGGAGAGAATATAAATGACTAAAGCAGTGATTATTAATGGAGGCAATACAAAGAAATCTCGTTTAACAGCTATTCAACAAAAGGTGGAAAGATTTTTTGAGCAAGAGGAAATCGACTTCCATTCGCTTTATGTACATGAGCTGCCAGCAACGGACTTAATTACAGCAAACTTTGCAAGCGAGGACATTCAGCGTGCTAATCAGCAAGTAGCAGAAGCAGAAATTGTTGTCATTTTAACGCCTATTTATAAAGCTTCTTTTACAGGTATTTTAAAGACATATTTAGATCTATTGCCGCAAAAAGCATTAGAGGGAAAAATCATTGTACCTTTAGCAGTGGGTGGCTCGTTTGGTCATCTTTTAGCCATTGAATATGCATTAAAACCAGTATTATCGGTACTAGGTGCAACTGAGATTTTAAATCCGGTCTATGTTATTGATCAGCAAATTGAACGTTTAGCAACAGGCGGTTTCCGTATTGAGGGTGAAGCAGAGCAGCGCTTAACAACGGAGTTACAAAAGCTGCTTAATGTAAAGATTGCTAGAGTTTAAATAACGAGTATAAAAATGATGTGTATCATATTTCACAATAACGATTTTCTCTTTTATATTTCAATATTTCGAGAACGGGTGCAATTCCAGAGTAGGAATTGCGCTCTTTCTTTTTATAAAGAGTTAAATTATTAATCAATTGAAAAATAGTGAATTATTTACTTTTGTGGTAATATGCAGGCATACTAAGTTTGATATAATAATTGGTAAGGGAGGGATTTTGAGTGGAACAACTAATTGAACAATACAAACAAGGATACTTTAAGATTGTTAAAGAACTTGAAGGGCTCACTGAAGAGCAACTATTGTTTAAGCCATCTGAAAAAAGCTGGAGCATCAGGGAGATTATTATCCATATTTCGGATGCGGAATTGGTGCATATCCACCGAATGAAAGCGGTTTTATCAGAGGGAAATCCTATCCTGACAGCCTTTGAACAGGATTTGTGGACAACCCGTTTAAATTCCCAACATATCGACCATCAATTGTATCTACAACTGTTCAAATCTATGCGCGAAAGTTTTCTACCTATTCTTCAACATGTAACTGAACAGGATTATTTACGAATTGGGACACATAATCAAGCTGGACAACTCACTTTTAAAGAGATTTTTCAGCATTCTATTGAACATATTGATACTCATATTGAACAAATAAGACGGGTGAAAAAGCTTTTTTAGAATGACTGCTAGGGAACATGTATATTGAATTGCTGATCAAAAAAATTAGTATGATACAGGGGAAAAGAACATGGGTGAAAAGCAACCATTAATTGAGCCTTTGAATGCATTACTTGAAGCAGAACGTGCTGGAGTAGAGACGGTGAATCATCTATTAAAACATTATCCATCAGATTTTTTATTGATTTGAAGCGGAGTTGAACTGTTTATAAAAAGATGGACCGGAATATCTTATGAAGGGGTTTTGATTTTTCTGATTGCACGAACGGAGCAGATTAGGACAAGGAGGGAAAGTGCAGGATTTTGTCGAAAATTATTTAAAATAAACGATAGATTTATTCCGTTTTAATAGTGGTTAAATATTTAAGATAAGTGGTGAGAGTGATTGATACAATATTAAACCAAAAAATGTTAGAGATATTAGATAATATTTCCGAGGGATGCTGTTTTTTAAATTCTAAAATGGAGGTTGAGTTCATTAACAAGGCAGGAGAAGCTTTACTTGAAAAGCCAAAGGAAGAAGTGATGCATAAGTGTCAGTGGGATGTTCTACCTAAATATAAAGAAACAATTATATACGAACTATATAATAAGGCTTATAGGGAACAAACCGTACAATGCTTCGAGACCGTTACAGAATATTCAAAAATACCTATGGAAATTAAGGTGTTTCCGAATAAATATGGAATATTTCTCCTTTTTAACGATATAACAAAAAGAAAAAAAGATGAGGAAAAACAAAGATACTATGACCAATTAAAGATTATCGCGGAGATGGCAGCGGGGGTTGCTCATGAAGTAAGAAATCCTATGACTACTATTAAAGGTTTCTTGCAGTTAATGGAGAATAATGAAGAATTAGGAAAATACAAAGATATTTTTCAGTTGATGATAGACGAGGTCAATCGTGTAAATGAAATTATTACGAATTTCCTCGATTTATCTAAGGAAAAGCCAAATAAAGTAGAATATTGTAATCTGAACGATATAATCACTACTATAGTTCCTTTACTTGAAACAAGAGCCATACGAGAAGGGAAGTACATAAAATTAGAGTTAGGTAAAATCCCAAAATTAAATGTTGATAAAAATGAAATTCGACAATTACTTATAAATTTGGTCAATAATTCTTTAGATGCTATGAGCAAAGGACAATCAGTTCGAATTATTAGTTTAGTTGAACATAATAATGTGATTTTATCAATACAGGATGAAGGGGCAGGGATACCATCCGATATTTTTGATAAAATATCAGTGCCTTTTGTAACTTCAAAAGAAAGCGGTACAGGTTTAGGTTTGTCTATTTGTTTTTCAATTGCTAAAAGAAATAACGCTGAAATAAGTTATAGCTCGAGCTCTAATGGAACTACTTTCAATATTTGTTTTTTAAATTAAAACTTGCTTTCAAATATGAGTGCTGACTTCCCTTACAGTAATACCTACATGTGGGGGAGGTCAGCACCTTTTTGGTTGAAATGTATATCTCGTTTGGACGAGTTAAAAATTTCTCATAAAGTTCTAGAAAACTTGTTTAAGAAATCGTTTCTTCCTTTACATTCAGTACTTGCAGTGCTTGTTGTAAGGCACTTGTTTCTTCATCGTTTAGAGGAATGATTGGTAAGCGAACGCCGCCGACATGAGTCCCTTTTAGATTTAATGCTGCTTTTACCGGTGATGGATTTGGTGCAGCAAATAGTGCTTTTATAATTGGGAGAAGACTGCGGTGAGCTAGAGCAGCTTCTTGGAGCTTCCCATTTTTGAAATTTTCAATCATTGCTTGCATTTCATTGCCTATAATGTGAGAAGCAACTGAGATTACTCCCGTGCCGCCAATCGATAATACTGGCAAAGTTAAACCATCATCACCGCTGTACAATGAAAAATCTTCCGGTGTTTGGCTGATAATTGCAGTCATCGCATCTAAGTTGCCGCTTGCATCTTTAATGGAAACAATATTTGGAATCTGTGCAAGGCGAACGACAGTCTCAACAGAAATATTGACAACGCTGCGTCCTGGTATATTATACAGCATAACCGGTAATGACGTTGACTCAGCAATTGCTTTAAAGTGTTGATATAATCCCTCTTGAGAAGGTTTATTGTAGTATGGAGCAACAAGCATAATTCCATCGACCCCTGCTTGTTCTGCAAGCTTCGTTAAATCGATAGAGGCTTTAGTGTTATAAGAGCCAGTACCAGCAATAACAGGAATTCTTCCATTCACAACTTCAACGACAAATTTGAATAATTCTACTTTTTCTTCCGTCGTTAATGTAGGGGATTCTCCAGTTGTACCCGCAACTACTAAACCGTCTGTACCATTGTCAATTAAATAATTGATTAAGTTTCTTGCAGCATTAAAATCAATCTCACCATTGTGATCAAATGGGGTTACCATTGCAGTTAAAATTTGTCCGAAATTCATTACTTCTCCACGTCCTTTAATGATTTTTATATAGAGGGAGAAGGGCGATTAACGATAAACGCGAAAAAGCAACAACGGGGCTTCGCTGCTGCAGTAGAAACAATATGTAACAAAAATTATTTCTGTGCGTAAGATAGCCCTCCATATAGTTTCCTATATGACAGTTCTGTATTTATTCAATAACAGAACCAGCTTCAAGAAATATGAGATTCTTTCCACTTCGGCAAATTCCCCTTTTCGCAATCGTCATTGGATCTCATCATCCTCCCAGTGCGTACTTATGGTCTTTGCTCCTCTATCCTTACTTCAAAAAAATATTGAAATAAGTGAATATTTAATTATGTTAGATGATACCAGTTTTTTTACTTGATTGCAATGAAAAGTTAGTGTTTGTCCCTTTTACTTTTTGAAGAATCTATGTCAACTAGTTTGAGAGTATGACTATGGGTGTAATTATGATTACAGAATTTTGTGAAAAATTTACTAAATAATGGTAAAATTATATGGTAACAATGAACTAGTGTTCAAATATAAAGGATAGGAGTGATTACATGATGTATAGTACCCTTGAGAAGCATGTAGGCAGTCGATTAATACGTCCAAATGATGTGCGTTATGATGAAGTAAGAAGGGTTTGGAATGCTGTAATTGATAGAAAACCAGCCGCAATAGTAGTTTGTGAGTCAGAAGATGATGTGATTGCAGCTGTACAGTTTGCGAAGGAAAATGAATTATCTATTTCGATTCGCGGTGGGGGACACCATGTAGCCGGCCTTGCTGTTTGTGATGATGGGGTAATGATTGACTTATCACATATGAGAAAAGTAACAGTAGATGAAAAGAGACAAGTGGCTGTTGTAGAAGGTGGAGCCACTCTTGGAGATATAGATCTTGAAACTCAAAAGTATGGACTGGCAGTTCCTACTGGAACGGTTTCCGAAACAGGTGTTGCAGGGTTAGCTCTAAATGGCGGTATTGGTTATTTAAGAGGGAAGTACGGGTTAACTTGTGACAATCTTGTTGGTGCAAGAGTCGTAACAGCAGACGGTGTTGTGCTTGAGGTTAATGAAAAGAATCATCAAGATTTATTTTGGGCAATCCGCGGAGGCGGCGGAAATTTTGGGGTCGTTACTAGATTTGAGTTTGCCTTGCATGCCGTAGGTCCAGAAGTTTTGGCTTTGGATGTGATGTACGATTTTAAGGATGCAAAAGACATCTTAAACAAAGTTCAACAATTTTTGGCCCAAGCTCCTGATGAAGCAGTTTCTCTTAATATAACAGCTGCTGTGCTGCCGCCTGCCCCGTTTTTACCTGAATTTTTACATCATAAAAAGGTAATCATGCTTTTAGGAATCTATGCAGGTGATGCGAAAGAAGGCCAAACAGTCATTCAACCGCTTCGCGAGTTAGCAGAACCAATTGTTGATCAAACAGGGGTAGTCCCATTTGTAGAGTTCCAAAAGAAGCTAGACCCAATGGTGCCAAAAACCGTACCTGTTTATGGAAGCTCTCTTTTCTTTGATGAATTGGATGATACAGTCATTGAGCAGCTCCTCTATAAAATAGACAATGCGCCGGCTCCAAGCATCCTTGTTCAGCTGTGGGCGCTTGGCGGAAAAATGAATCGAGTACCTGTTTATGCAACGCCATTTGCCATCCGAAATGCAAAGTTTGTCCTGCTGGTTGATGTAATGGCTATGGCTGGAGACGATGCTGTATGTAAACAATGGGTAGATTCCGTATATGGAGGACTGCTCCCGTTTTCCTACAAAAATGCCTCGTATCTTAATGGAGTCGGTGTAAGCGACGATGTAACGACTAATGCATTTCAAGAAAACTATGAGCGCTTAGTAGAGGTAAAGAAAACGTACGATCCAAGTAATAGATTCCGTCATAACCATAACATTAATCCACAAAGATAATCTATTGGCTATTAAGTATGTTCAAGCTTGGGGAATCACAGATTCAGAAACAGTTATTATTGAAGGGCATAACCAGTATCCTGACCGAGCAGAAGAAATCATTGAAACTGGTTTAGAAAAGGTTGTAGGAAACTTCTAAATGAATATTGTGTAGCAAACCAGCATAGTCATTTGTGCTGGTTTTATTTTGTAGTTAAAGGTTTCTTCAATGTGAAAACATTAAACTTACCAAAAATCGATATCATAGAGTGCATCTAAAGATAAAGAACCAGGGTCAGTTAAAGTGATGCCTGATGCGATAGTGATTAATATTAGATTATATTCTATGCCACCTTTATCTGAAAACAAACCATTTTTTTCTGTGTACAGTTATAATGGCGGCAATCATTGGGATAATAATTAATACAGCAGCCAAAGGCGTAAATAATCCTTTGAACATACTTAATGTTGTTAATGCTAACATGCTTATCTTAGTTTTAATAAAAGGAGGAATCAATCATGGTTAATGATAAGGAACTTGATATACAAATGAAAATGGAGACTCTTTTTACAACTACTTGCGGAACATGGGAAAATTGTACAGATTCAAACATTCAGTCGTTCTTAGAACAATGCCAGGAAAATAATATCGACCCGCAATATTGTATGAGTTGGGTAGAGCAGCATAAATCAGAAATACCTGACTGGCAAGATGTTTCCAAAGTATCGCTTGACTGGGTGAATCAACATACTTCAACTGGCTCGCCTGTTTCATTTAATGAATAGAATCCTCATTAATCAGTGGAGAGACTACTTGGCTCTCCACTTTAATCATGAAGTCTGTGAAAGGGACGACAGTAAATATTGAATGTCATGCTTCCGAATTTGGAGTTGGCGTTGTGCTTCTTCTTAATAGAAAAATAGTTTAGAAAGTTGGCAGGGCGGGGATTCTTGGATGTTCAGGATTTGAGCTTTTTTGGTTTTTAATGCTTTTAGGTATTTTCAATTAATTTCACGATTAGCGTGTTCTATATTAACGGCTGCTTTTACAAAATCTATATTAAAATTAGTGAAAAAAGTATAGACGAAGTGTGTACAACTGCAGTTAGTTGCTTCGTTGACAAATGACTAAGTGTTAGTAGCAGTGTTAATTTTCATTATGAAAAGAAAAGTGTAAGGGAACAGTTTTTTAAACGAAAACATTCCACTTTTTGTAAAAATGATATATAGTCTTATAATAGTTTAAATAGATAAATGTAAAGTAAGAGAATAGTTAAGGTTGCCAATCTAGAAGTAAAGTGCTATAACAAGCTAGTCTACTAAAGGGATGGATGATTGAGATGAAAAAGGATGTTTGACAAATTAAATAGTATTCTAGGGAGATTTTTACCGATTATGATACCTTCAAGTTTATTAATTGGTATTTTTATTGGGGATTCTATGAAAGAAGTTAAATTTCTTATACCTTGGATATTCGCTGTAATGACTTTCTCTGGGAGTCTCGGGTCTAATTTTAAACAATTAACAATGGCTCTACATAATCCATTTCCAATCATATTAGTAATGATGATCTTACATGTGATTATGCCAGGTATCGCTTGGGGAATCGGTCATCTTTTATTTGCTGGCGATTTTGACACAATGACTGGATTAATTCTGTCTGTTGTTATTCCAACTGGAATTACTAGTTTCATATGGGTGGTTATGTATAAAGGAAGTGTCCCGGTTGCTCTTTCTATTATATTATTAGACACACTTATGTCACCGATTATTGTACCATTTAGTTTATCGGTTATTACGGTACAGCAGGTAGAAATAGATACGTATAAATTAATGACGGATTTAATTCTTATGATTGTTATTCCCTCTGTACTGGCCATGTGTCTGAACCATATGACTAAAGGGAGAATACAGCCTATATTAGGAGCGAAATTAGCCGTTTTTTCAAAATTGGGGATCGCTACGATTGTTATGATTAATGGGGGTATTGTATCGCATTATTTTAGAGAAATGAATGGGAGAATTGTCTTTATTGCAGGTACCGTTGTTATCATTGCTATTACAGGATATTTTTTGAGCTGGATTACTGCTAGGGCATTTAAATGGAATAGAGATGTAGCCGTATCTGTAGCTTTTACAGGTGGAATGAGAAATATTAGTGCGGGAACTGTAATAGCCAGTACGTATTTCCCTCCTAAAGTAGTTTTACCTGTTGTTTTAGGAATGCTATTTCAACAAGTTTTAGCTTCTTTATGTGGAAAGCTAATCGCGTGCCATGATAAGAAACAGGCTAAAGCGTCTGATAGTAAGTATTCGCAGGTTGTAGGATAAAATATACAAATTTTTAATCATTTATTCTTAATATTATTATGAAATTTAGCTATATTCTTAACCTTTGTATTCCTTTTTTTTTATTAAAAGGGAATAATTAGGGGAGATGATGCGATGGAGCAAGTAGTAAACTGGATAAATGGAGTAGTTTGGAGTAATGCGTTAGTGTTCTTTTGTTTAGGTGTTGGGATATTTTATTCCATTGTTACGAGATTTACGCAGATTAGAAACTTAAAGCATATGTTTCAGCTCTTATTTAAAGATAAAGCGTCTGAAGAGGGAGTTTCCTCTTTTCAAGCTTTTAATCTATCTCTTGGTAATAAAATAGGGGTGGGGAATATTGCCGGTGTTGCTACAGCCATTGCGTTCGGAGGTCCTGGAGCCGTCTTTTGGATTTGGGTTATGGCTTTTCTCGGAGCAAGTACAGCTTTTATTGAAACGACTCTAGGGCAAGTTTACAAAACAAAAGAAGGCAGCCAATATCGTGGGGGAGCATCCTACTATATTGAAAAAGGTCTGAATTTAAAATGGTGTGCCGTTATCTTTGCGATCATCTTTGCCGTTGCTACAGGTCTTTTCTTACCTGGTGCACAGGCGAATACGATCTCTACAGCTTTAGAGTATGCATTTGGTATTCATCCTGCTTTCTCCGGAATAGGCTTGGTGATTATCCTAGGAATTATTATCTTTGGAGCTGTTACTCGTATTGCCCGTACTGCGGAAATTCTTGTTCCTTTTATGGCAATCGCCTATATTTTAATGAGTTTGTTTATTGTGTTTTCTAATCTTGGTGAATTACCGGATGTCATCTCTCTTATCTTCTCAAGTGCTTTCGGTACGCATGCTGTATTTGGAGGGTTGGTAGGTTCAGCTATTTCTTTTGGGGTTATGAGGGGTGTTTATTCGAATGCAGCTGGGACAGGAATGGATACTTATGCAAGCGGTGCAGCAGAGGTTTCACATCCTGCCAAGCAGGGGCTAGTACAATCTTTTTCTGTTTATGTTGATACGTTACTTGTCTGCTCAGCAACCGCATTTATGATCCTCATAACGGGAATGTATAATGTGACACCTGAAGGCAGCGAACCGCTTGTCATGAATTTAACAAACACAGAGGCTGGTACTCTTTATACGCAACAAGCTGTTGAATCGGTTATACCTGGTTTTGGAGCTGCCTTTGTAGCCATTACATTGCTTTTCTTTGCTTTTACTACGTTACTTGCGTTTTATTATATGGCGGAAACAAATCTCGTCTATATTGGTCGTAAAATAAAAACGTCATGGCTGATTATGGGTTTAAAAATAGGCTTTTTAGCTTCTGTATATTTTAGTTCAATAAATACAGCACAAATAGCATGGGCCATCGGTGATATCGGTTTAGGTTCAATCGCTTGGCTGAATTTATTCTTTATTCTATTTCTAACGAAACCAGCTCTTAAAGTGTTAAAAGATTATGAAGTACAGCATAAAGAAGGGAAAACGCCTGTTTTTAATCCTCGAAAATTAGGAATAAAAAATGCGGAATTTTGGGAAGAAAAATATAATAATATTACAAAGCATAAGGAAGAGCGAGATTCGGAAGATGTTATATAATAATATATTTGTCTAGTGAATAAAAGATGTTTCAAATTTGATTTTTGAATTTGGAGCGTCTTTTATTTTTTGTGTCTTGGTACTACGATACTACGATAAGAATACTGGCTGACACACTTTTCTTAAAAAACATTGATTAAAGTGGAAAAATCAACATAATGGATTCTTTATCAACAGTGTATTCCAATCAACCTTCTTATGTCGATTTAACAAGTTGGAGATATATAGGGAAAAACTAACAAAGTCTGCACTTAAATACCACTGCTTTTTGTATAGATTGTACATAGTTGAGTTAACAATTAATTGGTAAATTAATTATAAGCTATTAATAACTAACAAAGTAATAGACAGTCATTTTAGTAAATGCATAAAACATCGGAGCATACATAGGTGCCGAAATGGTAATTCATACCCTAGTCGATTAAAAATGCCTATGAAATAGTTTGACGATTATTGATGAGGAGAATGCAAAATGAGTGAAATGAAGATTAAAGAATTAATAGCCCAATCCGATTCTTTACTACAATCAACCCAGCAGGTGGTCAAACAAGCACTTCAGCATTTACATTTCGATCAAGTAACTTATGAATTACTAAAAGAACCGTTACGCTTCTTGACTGTTCGCATTCCTGTAAAAATGGATGATGGGTCGGTTCAGGTGTTTACCGGTTATCGTTCGCAGCATAATGATGCGATAGAGAACCAAATTAATGAAGGCAATGTTAATGATATAAAAGCAAAACTAATAGTAGAAGCAGCAAATGGACCAACAACGAATAAAGCAACGGAAATATTGAATGAAAAGGGAGTATTAATTGTACCAGATGTATTAGCTAATTCAGGAGGGGTGGTTGTTTCGTATTTTGAATGGGTTCAAAATAATCAAGGATTATATTGGGAGCACGAAGAGGTGATAGAAAGGTTAGAAAAAATAATGATTTCCTCCTTTCATAAAATACATTCTATGTCGGTTAATAAGCGTGTAAACATGAGAGTGGCAGCGTATATGGTAGGACTAGAAAAGGTATCCCAAGCCATGAAATGGAGAGGATGGGTGTAATTATATAAGATTAATTTTATGATAATTCAGACTATTTATGTGAGGCTACGATCTCACACGAGTAATCTAACAATATTGTTTAATAAAGTTAATATTTTAAAAAATAAACTATTGGGGGAGAAACATATGGCTGAATTAGTAGCAAAGAAAAATGCAGATACATTTTCTGAGGAGAAAAATAAGGGGAAATATTTAAATTACATTAACGGAGAATGGGTCGAATCATCATCTGGGAAGTTTGTTCCTGTTTTCAATCCGGCAAATGGAGAAGTATTGGGAGAGGTGACACAATCCACTGAAGAAGATGTAAACCGTGCTGTTAAAGCGGCTAAAGTTGCTCAAAAATCTTGGCGCCTAGTACCAGCTCCAGAGCGAGCAGAATTCTTATATAAGGTAGCTGGTTTACTTAAGGATAGAAAAGAACAAATAGCACGAGTTCTTACAAGCGAAATGGGAAAAGTCATTGATGAAGCAAGAGGAGAAGTTCAAGAAGCAATTGATATGGCATTTTATATGGCTGGTGAAGGAAGACGACTTTTTGGAGATACCGTCCCATCTGAGCTTCGTAATAAATTTGCGATGAGTGTACGTGTACCAATCGGCATTGCAGGATTAATTACACCATGGAATTTTCCAATTGCCATTGCATCTTGGAAGTCACTTCCTGCACTTGTAGCGGGAAATGCGGTTGTTTGGAAACCAGCAACTGAAACTCCGGCAGTTGCTCAAGAATTTGTCCGTATTTATGAAGAGGCAGGATTACCAAAAGGTCTTATTAATTTAGTTCATGGGTCAGGCAGCGTTGTCGGAAATGCGATGGTAGATCATCCAGATATCGATTTGATTTCCTTTACAGGTTCTAATGAAGTTGGTAAACAAATTAATGAACGGGCAGGTGCGCTGTTAAAGCGAACATCTCTCGAAATGGGCGGCAAGAACGCAGTGACTGTTTTAGAAGATGCTGATCTTGATCTTGCCGTAGATGGGATTTTGTGGAGTGCTTTTGGAACGAGCGGTCAAAGATGTACAGCAACTAGTCGTATTATTGTACACGACAAGGTTAAGGAAGCATTAGAAAGAAAACTAGTAGATCGCATTGGAGAATTGACATTAGGTAATGGTCTTGATGAAACAGTGAAAGTTGGTCCGGTTATTAATCGTTCTGCACTAAAGCAAATTGATGAGTATGTTCAAATTGGTAAGGATGAGGGGGCTAAACTTCTTGCTGGTGGATATATTGTCACTGGAAATGGTTTAGACCGAGGAAACTTCTACGCTCCTACAATCTTTACAAATGTAACACCGGATATGCGAATTGCAAAAGAAGAAATATTTGGACCTGTAGTTTCTATTATTTCAGTTAGTAGTTTAGAAGAAGCTATTGAAGTAAATAATGATGTGGAATTTGGTCTATCCAGTGCGATTTTCACTGCTGACGTTAACCGAGCCTTCCAAGCTATGAGAGATTTGGATACAGGAATTGTCTATGTGAATGCAGGAACAACAGGAGCTGAGATTCACCTTCCATTTGGCGGAACGAAAGGGACTGGTAATGGTCATCGAGATTCTGGTGAAGCATCCTTAGATGTATACACTGAATGGAAATCTATTTATGTCGATTACAGCGGTAAACTACAAAGAGCTCAAATTGATAATTATTAAACATCAGTATTAAAAGAATAGTTTATTTTAATATACCTGTATTGAGGGGCACATCATCTCAATACAGGTATATTTGTTGTATTGTTAAGTTCAAGTAATCTATTCTCACACGCGTAGGATCCAAAAATCACAGCGTGTTCAAATGCATATCTTTATTTGCCATCCACGATTTCTTTTAGAATCTCATAAGACCGTTTTTGTTTGTTACCATCATAAATATAAGATACGGCCATGATTTCATCGACGTTATATTTCTCTTGAAAATTCGTTAACTGTTTTCGGATTGAATCTTTACTTCCTAACAAAGTCACGCTGGACATCGATGTAGCCATTTCTTTCTCAGGCTGACTCCAAATGTGATCCATGTTTTCAACAGGAGGTTGTAACGGTGTTTGAGAGCCGCGAACAACATTTAGGAAAAACTGCTGCATGGTGGTTGATTCGAATGTAGCTTCTTCGTCGCTTTCAGCGGCAATCACATTCAAGCAGACTATCATATATGGAGAGTCTAAGTATGGAGATGGCTCGAATCGGTCGCGATAAATAGAAATAGCTTCCTCCATGTATCTTGGTGCGAAGTGAGAAGCGAATACATAGGGCAAGCCTAGTTTAGCTGCTAGAACGGCAGAATCCGTCGAAGAACCGAGGATATAGATTGGGATATTTGTTCCAACACCTGGATAAGCTTTTACATAACTTTGAAGCTCTTCAGGTCCAAAATACGTAAGCAATGCCTGAACATCGTTCGGAAATGTATAGACAGAATCCTTTTGAGCTCGTCTTAGTGCATTTGCGGTCATCATATCCGTGCCCGGAGCTCGGCCAAGACCTAAGTCCAATCGATTAGGATAGATGGTTGCCATCGTTCCGAATTGTTCGGCAACGACTAAAGGAGAGTGGTTAGGCAGCATAATTCCGCCAGACCCAACACGTATATGTTCTGTATGCTCTAAAGTGTGTTTAATTAAAATAGAAGTCGCTGAACTCACTAATGTTGGTGTGTTATGATGCTCAGCAATCCAATATCGTGTATAGCCCATCTTCTCAGTCGCTTGCGCTAAATCGATCATTGCCTCGATAGCTTCTTTCGCACTTTGTCCTTCACGAATAGGAGCTAAGTTTAAGACTGATACAGGTATTTGTATATTTGACATGTAAATGTATCCTTTCTTCATGAAGTGTCACTATTATAGTAACAATTAGAACAGTGGAAACAAACTTAAATGCTTGGGTAGAAAAATAAATGAAGGAATAAGTGCCCTAAGGTTTATTGTTCGCTTTTTAACGCAAACAATGTATTACTCCTTGCAGCTCCGTTCCATATATCCGGTACAACCGATTCTATTTTGAAAATAATAGAATCTTAATCGATCAATAAATTTTTATGTAAATAAGCTTTAAATCCTTTTGATTCAAGGCATCTCTTTGCCTAAGCAGCAAGGGAATGCTTTTCCTTATATTCTTATCCGAAAATCACAAAGTGTAAGAGTAATCTAAATGGCTTAGAGGACAAATGGATAGAGGTTCAGGAAAGGCTAGGCGGTGTCTAAGGGACGAGAGATTTTCAATAGTTTGTGACTAGAGTATTGCCTATCTTCCGTGATAACATAGATAAAAAGAGATAAGAAAGGTTGGTGCTACGATGAATATTTTGGTGCAAGGTGCAGGAGCTTTAGGTGCTTATTTTGGCGGGAGATTGTTAGAAGCAGGTTTAAACGTTTCGTTTTTTGTGAGAGAAGGAAGGGCAGCGCAATTAGCGAAAGAAGGGTTGAAAATATACAGCCCTGAAGGAAACTTTGAAACAAGAGATGTAACGGTTTATACAGAGGCTGAACAAGTTGAAAATATCGATTTAATTATACTGGCTGTAAAGGGATATCATCTTGACCAAGCCATCCCGCAAGTTCAAACAATTGTGGAGCAGACAGGAGCGTTTGTACTTCCTTTGTTAAATGGTATAGAGCATTTGGAAACATTGCAGCAAGCCATTGGAAAAGAAAAAGTGCTAGGAGGATTCGCCTCTATCATTGCAACGTTAAATGAACAAGGTCACGTAGAGCATACTAGTGGAAGCAGTGCTGTGAAATTTGGAGCTCTTCATAACGAGCAAACAGAAATATGTGCGCAATTAGAAGCGGTACATAATGATGTAAAAACGAATATTTTAAGGGAAGAAAATATTTTAAAGCATATGTGGAAAAAGTACATATTTATTACGTCGTTTTCAGGAATTACGTCAGCGATGCAGCTGCCAGCAGGTTTTATTACAAGTACGGAAGCGTCATTTGCCGTTGCTAGAAAGGTAATCTTGGAAATGAGCATGCTCGCTGAGAAAGAGGGGATTGTTTTAACAGAGCAAGAAGTAGAAGTGATGGCAACTAGATTAAAAGGTTTCCGCGAAGAAGCGACCTCTTCCATGCATCAGGATATGAGAAAAGGACTTCCTTTAGAGGTTGAGCATTTACATGGAGGCGCACTGCGTTTGGCTGCTAAACATGATGTAATTCTTCCTGTTATTGAAACGCTGTATGGTATATTGAAACCTTATGAAAACGGGAAGCCAAGTGGACTATAATCGTTACGGAAAAGAATTGAATATGTTGTAATCATATAACTGAAAAGAAAAAATGACGTGTGCAGCTTATACGTCATTTTTTTGTTTTGTTTATAAACGGAGCTCTTTCATTTTTAACTTAGTATGTGTTCAAGTGAACTGGTTGAACATCATATGTTTTATTGGACATTTATAAATAAAAGGTATATAGTTACCTAGGTAACTATATGGTTGAAAGAGCGATTTGTCACAATCATTTTTTGACCAAATGTGCAGGTTAGTAATATGGGTGGAGAGAAGCCTATTTGATTCCGTGCTGTACATCGGTTAGAGAAGCGACAATGTATTGAAAAAATTTTAGTAAAGATTAGCGGGAAAGGAGGATTCAAGTATATTAGGGAGCTAAAAGTGTAGTTGATGAATGTGAACAAAATTGGATGGAAGGAGTATGTGAAGCAGACCTTATTACAAATCCTCAATGTTTAAAGGAAAAGTTTAAATAAAGAAAGAGGAGTTATCATGAATCACAAACCTAAATTATGGACGAAAGACTTTTTAATGGTTTCAACTTCAAATTTCCTGTTATTTATATCATTTTATATGTTAATGGTAATATTAGCGATTTATTCGATTAAGGAGTTCCATGCTTCTCAAAGTGAAGCAGGGCTTGCTTCTAGTATTTTTGTTCTTGGAGCAGTCATTGTTAGACCTATTGCTGGGAAAGTGATTGAAACGGTTGGGAAAAAGAATTTACTGATTTTTGGTTTAGTTTTATTTCTAATCATGATGCTATTGTATTTTCTAGTAAATAGTTTACCGCTTTTATTATTAATCAGATTCATTCATGGTTTTGCTTTTGGGATTAGTACAACAGCTACTGGGACGATTGCGGCCAATATTATCCCAGCGGTACGACGTGGAGAAGGAATGGGGTATTTTGCGACAAGTATGAACTTGGCTATGGCAATCGGACCCTTTTTAGGATTAGTAATCAGCCAGAAGTTCGATGATTTTATGATTTTTGTGGCAACTACTACTTTTTCGGTCATTGCTTTAGTAGCCACTATATTTTTACATGTCCCAAAAGAAGAGAAGGCCGCAAGGAACATTCAAATGAAGAGTGGCTTGCACTTTAGTGATTTCTTTGAAAAAAGCACCTTTCCTATTGCGATTCTTGTTGCGATTTGTGGTTTTGTTTACTCAAGTATTTTATCTTTCTTGACTGCGTATGCAATAGAAATTGACTTAGTAGATGCTGCTAGTTTTTTCTTTGTGATGTATGCGTTTTTTCTGTTACTGTCTAGACCAGTAACAGGCAGATTATTTGATGTAAAAGGTGAAAATGCTGTCATTTACCCATCGCTGGTTTTATTTGGGCTAGGCTTGATAATCCTGAGTCAGGCCCATCATGGAATTAGTTTACTTATAGCTGGAGCAGTAATTGGAATTGGCTTTGGTACATTTCAATCAAGTGCTCAAACCGTTGCTATTAATGAAGCGGCGAGTCACAGAATGGGGTTAGCAACCTCTACCTTTTTTGTGTTCTATGATTTTGGGATTGGCGTTGGCCCGTTCTTATTAGGATTTATTTTACCTCTTACAGGGTTTCGTGAATTATATGTAGGTATGGCTGTTATCGTCTTTCTTGGCATTTTAATTTATTATGTAGTGCACGGCAAAAAAGCGGCTGTAAGACAAAGAGAGAAAGTTGCGTAAAGGAAAGTTCATAGGACGTATCTTATTGAAAAGGCTGGAATCCTTGTTATATTGAGGGTTTTAGCTTTTTTAGGTTGGGTCGGAATCGATACTTTACAGCTGCGACTAAGAGGAGTAGAAGATGAAGTGTCCCCGTACTAAGGGGAGAGATACGATTAATCATATTAAAATTCATTGGTTAGTGTCGTATCTGCCTGTCCTTTTTTCTTGAGGGTTAGAGTAAGTGTTTTTAAATAAAAAAACACCAAGTAAATGATGTACGGTGGAGAGGTTTTTAACTGGATAGTTTCAACAAGTTAGCTGCTTGATTTTCTGTGAGATCTGTAATTAAAACGAGCTCGCTAATTAAATTTCTTCGCGCTTGATTTAACATGTGTCTTTCGCTTGAATTAAGCGATTTTTCCTTACTCTGAAACAAGAGATTGCGAACTATTTCAACAGAATCATGAACATCGCCTGTCTTCATTTTTTCTAGATTTGAGATATACCTTTCTTTCCATGAAAGTGAATTATGCGGTTTTTCGTGATGGAAATCTAATAATATTTCCTTCATCGTCTTCCGATCAACGAGTGAACGAATACCTGATGTGTGTATCTTGTTCATCGGGATCATAACGTCCATTTTACAAATCGGAATGTTAATCACACAATATTCCTCTGTTTTCCCTAGTATTTCTCTTTCTTCAATGGCTTTAATGATACCTGCCCCATGCATTGGATAAAAAACTTTGTCGCCAATTTGAACCAAACCATACACCTCCATATATATCTACATTTATTATGGTAGCATATAACCATTATTTAATCAAATTTTCTATATTACCATGGATAATTAGTTGATGTCAACACATAAAATCTTGATTAGTATGGTTCTATTTTCCTAAAGTGACTATTTTTATAGGTGCGTACTATCCCTTGCGAATAGACTGTCGCTAGTATGGAGTTAAGAGAATGGATAAAGGATTGTTTTTCCCGTTTTTGAAAAATTCCTCTCTCATTTAAGGCTAAGGAGATTATTTAAAGTACATATTAACATTGGTTTACAATCTGAAAGGTACGGGAGGAAGAATATGAAAAGTAAATTGAAAAATTTGATTTTATTTCCTTTGCTTTCATTTGTGTTTTTATTAGTATGTAGCTTGGATAATAATGAGGTTTATACGCAAGATAGGGAATCCGTCTGTTCAAATCTGAAGGGCGTGAGCATACCAGCATCCCGAATTGGTTTGCCTACAAATGGTGCTACCGTTCAGTCCGCGACGTTCGTATGGAAAACTGGAAAATACTCTAAAAATAGAGGGTTTTGTAAGGTGTTAGGAGCGATTCATCCAGTAGATAAGAACGCTCCGGATATTCATTTTCAAGTCAATCTTCCCGTGAATTGGAACCATAAACTATTGCAAGTGGGCGGCGGTGCTTTTGATGGTGTGTTAGTAACAGGTCTAGGAGCTAGCATTGGAAAGCCTTTGGCAAGTCCAGATGCCTTGTCGAAAGGCTACGTGACGTTTGGCAGTGACTCGGGCCATCAAGGCAAGAGCTTAGACGGAAGCTTTGCCTTGAATGACGAAGCCTTGGCTAACTTCGCTTCCGATCAATTGAAAAAAACGAAAGATGTTGCTCTTGAGCTAGTGGGTGCACGTTACCACAGTAAACCATCTCAGGTCTACTTTTTTGGCAGATCGAATGGAGGGCGTGAAGCGTTAAAAGTTGTTCAACGCTTTCCTACAGAATATGATGGCGTCATTGTATTATACCCGGCATTAAACTGGATATCCAAGGCGATTAAGGACAATCAAAACGCTAACGCATTGTACGCTAATAATGGAGCTGGATGGATTAGCCCGGCGGAAAACAAGCTCATTAATGAAACGGTTCTTAACGTTTGTGACTCCTTGGACGGTGTTGCGGACGGTATTGTAAGCCATATAACAGCTTGTGCAAAGAAATCAAATCACATTCTAAACTTCTTAAGCAAACATCTTTCTAAGGAGAAGGTAGATATCATCAAACTTTTCAATTCGCCACTGCGCTTTAACTATCCGCTTGCAAATGGATTGACGGTCACGCCGGGATATTCTCAATTGCAGGGTGCAAACATTAGTGAGAGTAGACTTTCTCAATATGGAACATCGCCGTTAAAAAGAAAGAACTTTGTCTCAAGATTAGGAGATGGAGTCATTAAGTATATGGTTGTTCGAGATAAAGATTTTAATCCTGTTCATTTCAATCCAGATCAATGGAAGGATCAAATTGTGAAAGCCTCGCAATTGCTTGATGCGACTGATCCTAATCTCTCTAAATTCAAGGACAGTGGGGGGAAATTAATCTTGCTTCACGGAACAGCAGACCAAATTGTTACTCCGTACAGTTCGATTGATTATTACGACAAGCTTGTCGATAAGTTTGGAAAAAGTTCGCTTGATCAATTTGTTCAGTTCTATTTGGTTCCTGGCTACGGTCATAGAAGATCAGAAACCTTTACAATGAGAGCGGATTTACTCGGTGCACTAGATACATGGGTAGTCGATGGAAAGAGACCTGTGAATCTCGTTGCACAAGATCAAAACGCTAATACTTTTGGTCGTACCCGTCCGCTATGTGAATATCCAACCTATCCGAAGTACAAAGGAAAAGGGAATGTAAACTCGGCTGCAAACTTTACTTGTGCAACTCCTTAATTTTTGACATGGGAACTTTGATTTTTTTAGGGCCTGTCCTATAAGTTATTTATATGATTATGGGCAGGCTCTATAATAAAGTATTCTAAAATCTTGAGGTAGGGCTCTTACTGCTTAATAAATAAAAAATATTTTGAATTTTTCGACAAAATAACAAGGCATGCGACATTGTTGGTATGGTATAAGTAAGGTAAATATTGTAAGTTGACTTACTTATAGAAAAGTAACAAATGTTCCGACATTTAATCAGAAAGATGTAGATGATTGATAACATAATGGTGGTGTCCTTGTTGAAAGCAAATAGATTTATATTATTATCTTTGTTTTGTTCCAGTTTAGCTCTAACGACAGCTTGTGTAACGAAAGAAGCAAATATAAGTATTGAGGCAAGTGAAAGAACGAAAGACAATCAAATGGATGAACCGATTGTATCTTCAGAACCGCAAGAAAAAACTCAAACAATCAAGCAAGTAAACGAAACGGAGGAAACATTCCTTGAAATTAATCCAAAGGAAACTCCAGAGATCCTCTATGAAACCATTCCGAAAGATAAATTGCATGAATTAAAATCCGTACATACGTTTTCTGAGGTGTATACAGAAGCGGAAGGTGTATTAACCTTCCGTGGAAATAATCTGAGAAATTCCTCTAGTTATGGTGAAGTGAAAATGAATCCAGTTTCTTTAGAGAAAACATGGTCATTTGTCACAGGTTCAAGCCCTAAATGGGGAGGTGGAGCTGGTTGGACAGGGCAGCCGGCCATTATAAAGTGGGATTCAGACATTAGAGAAATGATGAACCTTAAGGAAGAATTTAAACATAAGGAAAATTTCATCGAGGTGATTTATGCGAGTCTTGATGGAAAAATCTATTTCTTTGATCTTGAATCTGGTAAACAATCAAGAAATCCTATTAATATTCATAATCCTATTAAAGGAAGTATATCCATTGATCCGCGCGGCTATCCGTTACTTTATACCGGTCAAGGAATACCTCAGCAAGGAGACATTGGTTTTCGTATTTTTAGTTTAATAGATGGAGAGATGCTGCACTTTATTCCAGGGATTGAAGCGGATGCTTATCGTCCTTGGGGGGCTTTTGATGGGTCTGCTCTTGTGAATAGAGAAACAGATACTCTTATTCTCGGCGGAGAAAATGGATTATTCTATAATATTAAATTAAATACGGTTTTTAATAAGGAAGAGAAAAATATTAGGGTTGCTCCAGAACAAGTTAAATATCGCTACAAAGTAAAGGGGAATGATTATCAAGGGATTGAGAACTCTGTAGCTGTCTATAAAAACCTTGCCTTTTTCGCGGATAATGGAGGCAGCATTCAAGGGATTAATTTAATGACAATGAAACCAATCTGGGCATTGTCAGGGACTGATGATACAGATGCGTCGATTGTGATTGAGGAAGAAGAAAATATTCCTTTCCTATATACAGGAACAGAAGTAGATAAATTAAAAGGAAGTGATAGCCATTCCCTTATACGTAAAATAAATGGTGTAACAGGTGAAGTCGTTTGGACGAAAAAGTATGACGCCATGTATAACGAAAGTGTCAATGGAGGCATGCTGTCTACACCTGTTATTGGAAGAAATGAAATGAAAGATTTAGCGATTTTCACCATTGCACGGCACAAGACGATGAATGCAGGGCTTATGGTCGCTGTTAACAAAACGACTGGGGAAGAGGTATGGCGATGGGAAATGCCAAGTTATACGTGGTCATCTCCAGTGGCGGTATACGATAAAAATGGACAAGCTTATCTGATTCAATGTGATTCAATTGGTACGATGTATTTGTTAAATGGAAAAACAGGAGAAGTCATTAATAAGATAAATCTAGGGTCCAACATTGAAGCATCACCTGCTATTTTTAATGACTCTATCGTTGTTGCGAGCAGGGGAGGACAGATTTTTAAAGTGAAAATCAAGTAGTTTACGTGATTTTTTGGATGAGAGAGAAGGATAAAATACTGCAGGCTGGGGCGAATAACCCCGGCCTGTTCAATTATTTGTAGAAAACTCACCTCTTCTTTAAAGTTTAAATAGTATTGTTGATAACAGATTGTTATGAAAAAACAATGCGAATTTTGCTGTTAAACATGCAGGTATAGGAGGATTCACCTTAGGTTTACCCTGAATTCCAGACCTTTTTTTGCATAATAAGTGCAGCTAGACCTATAATAGCGACAAATAACAAACTAACAAAAAAGCCCATGCGAATGCTTTTCTCCACCAATGTTCCGCTTACTGCTGCAAGGATGAGGGCGATCCCGATAAAAGCTAACAGCTTCCCCCATACTTTTATTTCTAAAATACGAAGAGCAGAAATAATAATGAAAGACCAATTGAATAAAATTAAAATTCCTGCAGCTGTCGTAATGTACTCGTAAATTTTACCAGGTAACAATAGTGCGGTAACGATGGATGCGATTAATCCAATCGTTGCGAGTAATAAAGAAGGGAAAGGGAGGTCCTTCCACTTTTTAATCTTTTTAGAAAACACAGCTGGAGCATCGCCGCCATCTGCCAGCGTGACAAGAAGTGTTGTTACCCCGAATAATGAAGCGGTCATTGTTGAAAAACCAGCCATAATGATTGCTGCATTAAATACATGGGGAAAAAAATTAAAATGATATTTATCGAGTGCTGTTACAAAAGGACTTTCCTTTGAATTAAACGCTCCATGCGCAGCCATATAGACGGCAAGTCCAAGCGAAATAATATAAATGATAGCTAGTACGATTAACATAATAATTCCCGCTTTTGGGGCGTCTTCTTTCTTTTTTAATCTCATGGCCATTAGTCCAATGACTTCTATTCCTCCATAAGCGTAAAAAGCATAGATTAAAGAAGACCAAAAACCTTTCCATCCTTCAGGAAATAGTTCCTTCGTTGAATTCGGAAACCCAGCATGTTTTACATCACCATGAATCCACCCGAATACGGCAGCAGCGGCAAGAATAATAAACATAACAATAGCGGCTGTTTTAATAATGGCCAATACATTCTCTACTTTATCAAAACCTTTATTGCCGGTTAACACGACAATAATAGAGAGAATGGCGTATCCGGTTGCAAACAGCCAAAGGGGAACATGGGGTAACCAAAATCTTGATAAGATGGAGAGAGCTGTTAATTGGCTGCCCATAATGAGAATATTTGAACTCCAATATCCCCAGCCGCAGCTAAATCCAGCCCAACGCCCGTAAGCTTTGTTTGCATAGTAGCAAAACGATCCATCTTGAGGATCCTCAGCTGTCATTTTAGCTAATAAGTTGTATACAATATAGGTTCCAATGGCTGCTAACAAAAAGGAAAAGACAATAGAGGGACCTGTTATTTCTATACCAATGGCTGACCCCAGAAAAAAACCTGTACCAATCGTACAGCCAACCCCTATTAAGGACAATTGCCACCATTTTAAATTTCCGTCTTTATTACCTTTGTTACCCTTACTTTGACCACTAGGAATAAAAAAATCCAATGCCATACCTCCTCGCATATCAAGTATTATCCTTTGATAAGGGATTGTGTTTTATGTACAAGCTTCTTTGGCAAAATAAGACGCTTATAGTAACAAATCTTCATGAACAGAGGAATGTGTTATGTATGGAGAGAATGCTGATTATGTAGGATATGGGAAATGGCATGAAGTTACTGCAGATTTTGATTAATTAAGTAGTAACGTTATTGGTCATGAATCAAATGAAAAAATCACAACCCTTTAATTTATTGGTGAGTTTTTTGTATAATGTATAAAATTATGATGTTTTCAAGCGCATACATGGAATAAATCTACTCTTTTTGACACATTACTAAATAGTGCAATGCTTGTCTAGATTAGTTCGTAATCAAGTGTAATGAATAGAAAAGAGGTGTCTTTCA
This sequence comes from Bacillus sp. JJ634, assembly GCF_036962285.1. Taxonomy (NCBI): domain Bacteria; kingdom Bacillati; phylum Bacillota; class Bacilli; order Caryophanales; family Bacillaceae; genus Bacillus; species Bacillus sp. JJ634. The sequence goes on along the minus strand of NZ_JBALMU010000045.1, from coordinate 550 downwards.
TTTGGAACAAGAAAAGGTAGTTATTAAAATTAACGATAATGGTTCTATTCGCGTTAATGGGAGCGTTGAACTAGTAGATGGTAATGGAGATGCATATAGTGTTGGAAATACTTTTTCTCTTTGCCGATGCGGCCAATCCGGGAAACAACCCTTTTGTGATGGAACGCATAAAAAAATTGAATTCAATAGTGCTCCACGAGCAGAATAAATTTTACATAGTGTAAGATTAGACAAATGAATGTTAAAAAGTCGAGCTATTGGTTCTTGAAACATGACCAGTAGCTTTTTTATTTTTAGGCTACAAAAATTTGAAATTAAGCTTACTCTTCCAACGTAAATTTAGGAAGCGGATAAGGGGGACAATGAATGGAAATCCTTCATCCGGGTCATGAGGGACAAAATCCAGAGATCCAGCAAGAAAATGTCCTTCATCCGGGTCATGAAGGACAAAATTCAGCAAATCCAGCAAGGAAATGTCCGTCATCGGAGTGATGAAGGACCAAATTCGGAAATCAGCCAAAGAAAATGTCCTTCATTGGTCTTCTGTCAA